>CANKZL010000019.1 GCA_947488385.1 Acidimicrobiaceae bacterium
TGTTGCAGACAAGCCCCGACGGACCACCACATGGTCGTCACTCACAGATTCTCGTGCCGATGGAGACACCTGGTGTTGAAATTCTTGGAGCGATGCACGTTTTTGGCGAAGACGACGCACCGCATGGTCATATGCATCTGCGATTCAACGACGTGCGCGTGCCGAAGTCGAACATGTTGCTCGGTGAAGGTCGTGGTTTTGAAATTTCGCAAGTGCGCCTCGGACCGGGTCGAATTCACCACTGCATGCGTTCAATTGGTGCCGCCGAACGCGCACTTGAGTTAATGGCGCGTCGCGGACTAAGTCGCGAGGCATTCGGTAAGCCGATTGCACGGCTCGGCAAAAATACTGAGGTCATCGGTAAAGCACGAATTGAAATTGAAGCGATGCGTCTAATGGTGTTGCGTGCGGCAAAAGCGATGGACACAACAGGAAATGCCGAGGCCCGTGTTTGGGTAAGCGCAGTTAAGGCAATGGTGCCCGAACGAGTTTGCAAAATCATCGATGAGGCGATGCAAGTTTTTGGTGCTACAGGTATTTCGCAATGGACACCGCTCGCGCGAATGTACGCAGGTCAGCGAACTTTGCGCTTGGCCGACGGCCCCGACGAAGTTCACTGGCACGTCGTTGGTCGCGCAGAACTCGCGCGTTACGAGTCAGACACTTTGGGTAACAACGTAAACTCTGCCAAAACAAAAGGAGCAAAATAATGGATCCAGCAGTAAGCACATTCGGTCTTGAGCCGATGTCGAGCACAGTATCGGGGCCAAACGTCGCGGTAACCCTCGCACAATATGTTTCACCGCATGGCACGCGTGCTTTCATCATTACTGATGCGGGTATCAATGCGACCGGCATTATTACGCCGATTACGAATGCTTTGACTACCGCTGGAATGAAGTGGCAAGTTTTCGATCAAGTTTCACCGAACCCGACCGACACGAACGTGACAGCGGGCGTTGCGGCAATCAATAAGTTCGGTTTAGACGGCACCGTCGTCGTGTTGATTGGTGGCGGCTCAGTCATGGACTGCGGAAAATACATCGCACTTGCCGCACCAAATGGCGTCGACACTTTAGGTTTGGCGTTTGCGCCAGATCTAGACGCAAATGATCGCATTGACTTTTCGACACTCGCACCAAAAGCGAGTGCATCAAAGCCAGGGTTGCCGACGATTGCGATACCGACAACTTCGGGCACCGCATCAGAAACAAATGGTGGTGGGTTAGTTACCGACACACAGACAAACCCTGCGAATCATCGCAAACTTACTTTCAGCAATCCATCAGTTCGTCCGCGCACAATTTTGTTGGATCCGACGCTCACTGTCGGCATGCCGTCAAAAGGCACTGCCGCATGCGGCATGGATGTTTTGACTCACGCAATCGAGGCGTACACATCGTTGCAATCAAACCCGTATGCAGACGGTTTGGCATTGCATGCGATTCGCCTTGTTGCAAAATATTTGCCTACAGCCGTAACGAACGGCACCGATCTTGAAGCAAGAGCTCAGATGCAACTCGCATCACATTTGGCTGGTCGTGCATTTTCAAGCGGGCCGTTACTTGGTCTTGTGCATGCAACTGGCCATCCGATTTCTGGACAGTTACACCAAGCACATGGTCAAACTTTGGCCACGATGTTGCCGCACGTGATGCGATTCAATCGCGATGCAGCAGGCATTGCTGAGCGATATGCAAATGTTGGTCAAGCATTGGGTAGTGAACTCGACCCTGAAGCGGCGATTGCAGCAGTAGAGAAACTTTCAAAGACCGTAGGCACGAATCGCAAGCTCAGTGAACTTGGCGCAACGAGCGACAATATCGCTGCGCTTACGCAAGATGCTTTGCGCGACTTGATTATTTTGAATACACCGCGTTATCCAACACGCGGCGAAATACACGAGCTTTATGCGAAGGCACTCTAGAAATTAATTTTCGAGAGAACTAATCGTTAAAGGTTTCAGCGCAACCCACGATTGCTTTAGACCTGGATGCAAATTAAGGGTTTCAACTTCTTCAATTGACGACCACTTGGTTGCTGTCGATTCTGGGTTTGCAATGTGGGCGCCCGCATCGTTCATTGAATGAGCAATAATCGTGTCGTAGCTCCACGGTCCGTGATTGTCAGAAAAAACATGTTTCACAGTTAGCGCTGTAACTTCGATTCCCATTTCTTCGTGTGCTTCGCGTAGTGCAGCCGTAACAGAATCTTCGTGAGAGTCTTTAGCGCCACCAGGAAGCGCCCATGTTCCGCCGCCATGTGTCCATTCGGCGCGCAGTTGCAACAAAACTTGTGGTTGCGGTGTGTCACGACGCAGGAGCAAAAGACCCGCCGCACCGAATCGGCCCCAATGGCGAAAGCCACAGTCACAATCGACCCAACCGTCACCGTCACGTAATCCCATATCAAACAACAGTATTGCTAAACGATGTCCAAAGAAATTGCAGATTTGGGCACAACGTTGCGCACCGACCAGTGTTCTCCAGCGAACACGCGACTTGCGCCAATTAGCGCAACCATGATTGCGCCCGTGCCAATAAATGTTGTTGTGCGACCAAAGTGGTCGTAGGCGACACCAGAGAAACTTGCGGCGAAGCCGGCGGCGAGAACTTCGAGCCCACCGAGCAGACCTTGAGCACTTGCTTGACGTTCGAGAGGCGCACTTGTACCAACTGCGACCCCAGCACCAGTGACAAAAAAGCCGTCATTGATCGAATGAAACAAAAATATGACGAACATGAAAGCTGGTGACGGCATTAAGCCGTAACAAGACATGTAGATCGCGCCGCACAACATGCCGAACCCGCCGGCACGATACGGACCAACGCGTTGCACGAGTTTGCCACCAAATGGACCAAGAATCACCAATGGCAGTGCAAAAAGCGAGATGCCGAGGTTGGCCATCCACTCTTGCGAACCCAAGTCGTCCATCATCAGAACCCACAGTGAATCAAAAACGCCGATCATGAAGAACAATGCGACACCGATTAAAACGCCCGAGGCAATTGCACGATTTTTTAGCAAGTCAATTGCAAATCGTTCTGTTGGTTGAAGTTCTTTAGCGGTTTCAGGAATATTCAATTTGCCGATGACCAACATGAATGCTGCGATCAAAGCAGAGAGAAAAATGAAAGGTCCGGGGATACCGAAAAACTGCGCAAAGATCAAAGCAACAATCGGCCCGGCAGTGAAACCTGCAACTTCAAACGACAAGATACGGCCGAGGTTGCTGCCAAAATTTTCTGGATCGGCCACGATGATTACGCGACGTAGCGCAGGCAGTGCAGTGCCAGCACCGAGGCCCATAATCAGTCGCGAGATTAAAAGTGCGATGAAGCTCGTGCCAAATGCCATGCCGATGCAGCCAATGACTTCAAGCCCAAGACCTAAGACGATGAGACGACGAGCTCGGCCGCGGTCGGCGAGTGGGGCGAGGGTTACTTGCCCAAGAAATGAGGCAAAAAAACCGATACCAACGATAAAACCGAGGGCAGATTCGGCGATGCCAAAGCTGTTTCGAAAGTCGTCAAGCATTGTGAACATGACGCCGTAGCTGCATGATGAGGCACCGATTGCCAGCAATAACGTCAGAACAGTTTGCCGTTTATTCACCCAACAAATCTACCGTTTTAAAATGTCGGCGAGATTGCGTAAGACTGAACAGTATGAAAAACAGCCAGCAAAAACTAAACGCGAATCAACCAATTGATTCTCTAATTAATGGCAAGTGGCAGAAACATTCAAAAAAAATAGATGTGACCAACCCAGTTGATGGTTCGACACTTACACAAGTTTCAAGTGCATCTCCTGATGAGTGTCTTGCTGCAGTAGATGCCGCCCAGAGTGCTTTTGCTTCGTGGAAGTCAACAGCACCACGTGCACGTGCCGAGATTTTGCGCAAAAGTTTTGAACTCATGATCGCCGAGCAAGAATCGCTCGCGCGATTGATAACGCTTGAAAACGGAAAAGTGTTGAGCGATGCTCGAGCCGAAGTTGCATATGCGGCCGAGTTCTTTCGCTGGTTTAGCGAAGAGGCAGTGCGAATTGACGGCGACTATCGTCGGGCACCAAGCGGCACAAATTGGTTGATGGTTTCGCGGCAGCCGGTTGGCGTTGCTTTGTTGGCAACACCGTGGAACTTTCCTGCGGCGATGGCAACACGAAAGATCGGACCAGCACTGGCTGCCGGTTGCACAGTGGTGCTGAAGCCTGCGAGTGAAACACCTCTCACGGCGTTGGCGATCGCAGAAATAATGCAGCGAGCAGGTGTGCCAGCAGGTGTCGTAAATGTTGTTGTGCCGAGTCCTGCTGGGCCGGCTGTGAGTGCAATGTTGAAATCAGACATAGTTCGCAAATTGTCGTTCACTGGTTCAACCCAAGTTGGCGCCTTGTTACTCGCCCAAGCGGCAGAAAAAATAATTAATTGCACAATGGAATTGGGCGGAAATGCACCGTTCATTGTTTGCCAAGACGCAGATCTTGCGAGCGCCGTTGATGGCGCGATGCTCGCCAAGATGCGCAATGGTGGGGCTGCTTGTACAGCTGCGAATCGATTCTTTGTTCATGAAAAAATCTACGATGAGTTTGCTGACGCACTGACTACACGAATGAACGCATTGGTGCTCGGCGATGGGCTTGATGCCAAGACAACTGTTGGTCCTTTGGTTTCAAAGTCACAGCAACAACGTGTTGCCGATCTTGTTGACGAAGCTAAAAGTTCTGGGGCCAAGGTCGCCTGCGGTGGCTTTGCCTCAACCGATGGCTCTTTTGGTTATGCCCCAACTGTGCTGACCGAAGTTGCATTGAACGCACCAATTTTGCGCGAAGAAATCTTTGGTCCCGTTGCGCCGCTAATTCGCTACACCGACAAAGACGACTTACTAGCGCATGCCAACAGTGTCGAACACGGACTCGTCTCTTATGTCTACACGCGCGATCTTGGCAGCGGCATGCGAATCTCTGAAGCACTTGAATCTGGAATGGTCGGACTCAATCGCGGACTGGTTTCAGACCCGGCCGCACCATTCGGTGGTGTTAAACAGTCTGGTTTGGGTCGCGAGGGTGCGCACGATGGGCTTCTTGCATTTCTTGAAACTAAATATGTCGCAGGAAACTGGTAGTAGTCAGTTCGCTTTACGAGAGATAGTTATCGCCCACCAGATCAACAGAAACTGAAAAGGCAAACGCCCGTAAGCGACTAGTTGCTGGCCGAGTTCTCTGTCCCGCCAGTCATATGCCATATATAGGTTGCCGGGATAAACGCCGACAAACAGCACCACCGCGCCCCAAGCAGCTCGTTTGCGTGTTTTCGGATTAAACAAGCCAATAGCGATCGCTATTTCGGCCAAACCGCTGATGTACGTATACAAACTTGGGTCGCCAGGCAACCACTTGGGAATCAACGCATTGAATTGGTCTGGCACAACAAAGTGAGAGACACCCGCGACCCCAAGAAACGTGGCGAGCAGGTAGGCGGAAATTGGTTTGATTGATTTACTCACCGCTACATGATGCCACGAATTTGCCGTGCCATCTGAGACAATATCTACAAGCAAAATATTTTTTCGGAGAAGCAAATTGGGCGAGATAACTGACACGCGAACGAACTGGCTAGATAACAACCAGCTCGAAGCAGTACGCGGTCAAGTTCCACTCGTATATGTAGACGCGGTTCCAGTGCGGGTCAACGAACTAGGTGTGGTGACTCACGTAGGCATGCTGTTGCGACAGGCCCCTGACGGCTCAATTTCGCGCACGGTAGTTTCGGGACGAGTTTTACTCAACGAAAGAATTCGTGAAGCGTTGTTGCGCCATCTTGAAAAAGATTTAGGACCAATGGCGTTGCCAAAAATTCCGCCGGAGCCGGCACCGTTCACTGTTGTTGAATATTTTTCTGATCCAACAATCAGTGGATTTCATGATCCGCGACATCATGCCGTGAGTCTCGCGTTCGTTGTTCCGGTTTCTGGTGATTGTCAGCCGTCTCAACAGGCCTTGGATTTAGGTTGGTACACACCAGAGCAGGCGACAAGTTCTGAGATGCGTTCAGAAATGACTGGCGGCCATGACCGTCTCGTTCGTTTGGCGCTCGCATCGGTTGGTGTTCTCCCGTGATTTTTGCTTTTGTCAAAACGACGCAACGACAGGCTGCTTCATTAAGAGTTGCCCTTATCGGTCGAAGAATGCTTAGCTGTGAAATCAAAAATGATGTTTCGATTTTGCCCCAAGCCGGGCGGGTGGTTGAAGAAGTTCGTGCCTACGGTCGAGAAATTGAAATTGTTTGGGATGACGGGGTTGTCTTGCGCACAAAGATGCGGATTAATGGCACTTGGAAGATCGCGCAAAAATCTGAGCGACTAGGTCGTGCTCAAAATCTTGGTCAGGTGAAGATTGAAGTCGACGGTCGAATTGCTGTTTGTGTCGGCGCAAGCGAAGTTGAAACACATCACGACTTTGATCCAAAGCGTCACCCAATTCTTGGTCGTCACGGTCCAGACTTGGCCGACCCGACAACAGATTTAGAAGAATGTGTTAGTCGCATTTTGAATTACGAAGATGCAGATGCAACAATCGCCGAAGTTTTATTAGATCAACGTGTGATGCGCGGAATCGGAAACGTGTTTCGCTGTGAGTTGTTATGGAGTTGCGAATTGCATCCGTGGGCAAAAGTCAGTTCATTAACACGTGACGAATGTCGAGAACTTGTTGGCATCGCTGCTGAAATGTTGCAGTCTCGTATTCCACAACCTGACGCCACGCTGGCTGTTTACGGTCGGCATGGCAAAAGCTGTCAGCGTTGCAACGGTCAAGTTCGAGTAACGCATCACGGTGAAGCGAATCGCGTGCTTTATTGGTGCGCCGAATGTCAAGTGCGCCATGCCGGCACTAGTTCGAGTCGCTATGTAACCGAGCACGACACGCCGCCAGGTGTGCACCCAGCAGAGTTCATCTATCTTTCGGAATTAGAAAAGACCCGAAAATCAGGCTGAGGCAATCGCCGTAATAATTTCAGTTCGAGTCGCCCGCCACGCAGGAAACACTGCAGCGATAACGCCGATGATGAACGACCCGATCAAAATAAAGATGGTGCTGGTGATCGGCAGCGTAAATGCGCTGATGCCCGATTCGTTGAGCGAGACGACAATCACCACGCCGGTGACGATGCCGAGGAGCACGCCCGTTACAGCACCAAAGAGCGACGTGATCACGCTTTCCCAACGAACCATGGTGCGAACTTGTGAGCGAGTCATGCCCACACTGCGTAACAAACCGATTTCATGTCGGCGTTCAAACACAGAAAGCAACAAGGTGATGATGATGCCGACAATTGCAATGATCACCGACAAAAACAGCAAACCGTAGATGAGCGCCAGAAACTGATCGATCTGTGCTGCCTGTGAGTCGATGTACTCGGTGCGACTCTCAAGGGTGCCAACACCCAAGTCTGCGCTGATCGCGGAGATCGCTGTGCGCGCATTCTCGTCACTTACGTTGGTGTTTGTACTGATATAAACGAAACTGTCAAATAATGGCGTGGCAACACCTTCGAATAGTTCTCGACTCACGACGTAGTTGCCGTATGCGTTCTTGTATGTGCCAGCAACTTTGAGTTGTATTGATCGACCATCTATGAGGGTGACCTGCACGCTTGAGCCGATTGGAAGGTTTTTTTCAATTGATTTGTCTTGCTCGATAAAAATTTCATCTTTGCCTAAGTCTGATTGACGACCCTCGATCATTTCGAGATTGTAAAGACCATCTGCAGTTTTTGGATTAAACACCAAGATGAACGGCGATTCATCGCCAACTTTGGCGGCGATAAAGCCGACACCAGTTGCTGTTTGCACTTCGGGGAGTTGATCAATTTGGTCGGTGACACTTGTCGGAATTCCACCAAAGCCGCGACTGTTGACGCTCAGCGCGAAGTCACCGCGAAATGAACTGCCGATGCTTTCGCGAATCTCACTCTTAATGCTTGCGGCAAGAGCGGTGAATGAAGTGACTAGAGCGACACCAATTAGAACTGGCGCGGCAGTGCGAGCGGTGCGCTTCGGATTACGAGCGGCGTTTTGTTGCGACATTGCGCCCGTGATGCCACGTAATCTTGCAACAGGTTTTCCGAGCAGCATTGCCACTGGTTTTGAAATTGCGGGCCCAAGTACGAGTACACCAGCAAAAACTGCGAGCACGCCAAGGCCAAGAAAGATAACTTCGGCGCCGTTGATTGATGCAACAAGAGCGACTACGCCGAGAATCATGAATACCAAACCAATGATCACTCGTCTAGTCAGACCTGTAACGACGTCGAGCGCGGTTTCACGAATTGCGGCAAGCGGCGGTACTCGTCCCGATCGCAAAGCGGGAAGAATTGCGGAAAGGGTAGTAATTATCGTGCCGACCAAAACTGTTGAGAAAATCGCACTCGAGTTAATTGTCAGACCGGTTGTTGGAATCTCAAGTCCGATTGCGTTTAATAGCGCACTCAACGCTTGAGATAGACCGATACCAAAAATGAAGCCGAGAGTTGAGCCGACCAGCCCGATAACGACAGCCTCAACTAACAATGAGTTCGTAACTTGTCGGCGACTTGCACCTATGGCGCGCAATAGTGCACTTTCGCGCTGACGTTGGGCAGCGGTAATCGAAAAAACGTTGTAAATAACGAAACAACCGATTCCGAGTGCAATAAATGAAAAGGCAGTCAAAAATGTGGTGAAGAAACCTAAAACTGTTTTGATTTGGCTTGTTGTTTCTTCTGTAATCTGAGCGCCAGTCAAAGTTTCAAGTTTGTCGCTCGGCAACAACGCCGCATCAATTGCTTTGGCGAGCGCTTCATCGCTAAGAGTGCCATCTCCTTGAATCAAAAAGGCATCGACAAAACCTGGCTTTAGTAAAAACTCTGAAGCGGTCGGCTGATCAAAAAGTGCAAATGTCGCACCGCCTGGCGAAGAGATGTCGCCATAGTTGGCGATGCCGACAAGTGAAAACTCGCGTGTGCCCGAGAGTGCATTCACACGCACCGTGTCTCCGATTGCAAATTTTCCGGCCTCTGCGGTTGTGCGATCAAGCATCACTTCTTTTGGTCCGATCGGTAGACGACCGGCTTCTGTGTTCCATAAAGCAGCCGCACTTGAAGAAGCAATGCCGCCAAAAGTTGGTGGTCCCTGGTCTTCGCCAAGCGGTTTACCGTCTTTGCCAATAACTCGTGCGTAACTTTGCATGTCGCCAACTGCCGCGCTGACACCTTCGACGCCAAGGATTGTTTCGAGTGCCGAAATGGGTGACGGTGCTCGCTGTTCACCAAAACCAGTGTCGACCGAACTTGTTGACCGAACATAAGCATCGACATCTCGAAAAACATCTGTGAATAGTCGATCAAAAGTGCTGTTTACTGTTGCCGAAAAAATTGAGGTGCCGGCCAAAAATGAAGTGCCGAGAATAATCGCCAATGAGGTCAGCAACAATCGGCCTTTGCGAGCCAGCGTCATTTTTAACGAAAGTCGAAACATTTTGTTTGGGCTAACTATTCGCCGAGATGTTTGAGATAGTCGAGAACTTTTTCAGGAGTTGGCTCAAACATCTCACCGGCGACATGGCCGTCAGCAAGAAAAACAATTCGATCTGC
>CANKZL010000020.1 GCA_947488385.1 Acidimicrobiaceae bacterium
CCCATGCTTCGCGCGTGTGAATTACCAGTGGCAGTTTGTGCTCGTTGGCGAGCGCAATTTGAGCAGCAAAAATCTCGCGTTGCACGGCGCGATCTGAGTGGTCGTAGAAGTAGTCAAGACCGCACTCACCAATAGCCACGACTCGTGGTTGTTTGATCAACTCGTGAATGCCATCCAAAGTGTTTTTGGCATCATGCGGATGCAGGCCGACAGTCGCCCAAACATCTTTGTGTTGACTTGCGAGCTCAATTGCGGCTCGCGAAGTTTTGACATCGGTGCCGATTGTGATCATTCGCTTAACACCTGCTTCACGCGCCGTAACCAAAGCCGCCTCGGCACCACCAGGAATATCTTCGTAAGTCACGTGGCAGTGAGTGTCAACCCATTCAGGTTTCGTTGCAACTTCAGTTGGCATAACTAAATCTTTTTACGCGGAAACAGTGGCTCGCCCTTCGTAACAGTTGTGCCACCGGGGTAGCGACCCCATTGTGTGTCGGCGCCGACGCGTTGATCAGAAACTTCACCGACCATGCCGAGACGTTGCCAAACATCTTGGCAAGTCTTGGGCATCGCTGGGCTTGCCAAAATCGTCACGATTCGCAACGCTTCGAGCGCATCGCCCATCACGCGGTCAAGGTCGGCGCCCGGTTCCATCTTCCATGGTTCGTTTGTTTCAAGAAATGCGTTTGTCGCACGGATCAACGACCACGTCGCATCAAGCGCGCGGCTCGGTTGCACATTTTGCCATTCGGCAATTGTTTGAGCGACACTCGTTTTGGCGATCTCAGCTAGCGGACTTGATATCGACGGCACTGGTCCGATGCCACCGCACTTTTTCTCGACCACTGTCGCCACACGGGCTGCCAAGTTGCCGAAGTTGTTTGCAAGATCCGAGTTGTAGCGCGATAGCAAACCTTCGTACGAGAAGTCGCCGTCGTTGCCATAGTTTGTGTCGGCCAAAACGTAATATCGAAAACCGTCTACGCCAATTTCGTCGATCAAGTCGAGCGGGTTCACGACGTTGCCGGTTGTCTTCGACATCTTTTCGCCGCCGACTAACAACCATCCGCCAACTGCCCATCCTTTTGGTGGCTCAAGGCCTGCCGACATCAGCATCGCTGGCCAATAAACGCAGTGAAAACGAATTATGTCTTTGCCAATGAAGTGATAGTCAACGGGCCAATTTGCACCGAACTGTTTTTCGTCGGTGCCGTAGCCGTGCGCGGTGATGTAGTTGGCAAGCGCGTCGAACCAAACGTATGCAACATGCGATTTATCCCATGGCAACTCGATGCCCCAAGTCAGAGTTTTGCGACTCACTGAAAAATCTCGCAAGCCTTGTTTGATGAAACCTGTTACTTCGTTGACGCGGTGGTCAGGCTTGATCGCATCAGGGTGATCGGCGTACCACTTCAATAGTTTTTCTTCGTAGCGAGACAGACGGAAAAAATAATTCTCTTCTTCGACGTATTCAGCTTTCGTGTTATGGATTTTGCATTTGCCGTTGTCGAGCTCTTCGGGTGTGTAATAGGCCTCACACGCAACGCAGTAATGCCCACGATAAATGTCGACTTCAATATCGCCGGCGTCGTAACAGGCCTGCAAAAGTTTCTGCACGCCAACCTTGTGGCGTTCTTCGGTCGTGCGAATGAAATCGCTGACGTCAATATTCAGGCGATCCCATGCGTCGGCAAATAACGGCGCAATCTTGTCCACGAATTGTTTTGGTGAAACACCTTCGGCATCGGCGAATTGCTGAATTTTCAGGCCGTGCTCGTCGGTGCCAGTTAAAAGATGAACTTCTTCGCCACAAAGTTTGTGCCAACGGCAGACCGCATCGCTGATAATCGTCGTGTATGCATGCCCGAGGTGGGGTTTGGCGTTGACGTAATAAATTGGCGTCGTCGCCGAGAACTTTTTCACGTATATATCTTAAAGGTTGTCGCGAACTTGCAGTGCGAGTTCGTAGACAGTGCGTTTCGCAACGCCAAAGCGAGCAGAAACTCGGGCCGCAGAATCTTTGCGACTCACACCTTTGGCGATCTCTGCACGAATTGCGGCAAGCAACTCTTCATCTGTGGGCGGCGCCGGTGGTTTTGCGGGCTCAAGAATGATCACATATTCGCCGCGTGGCTCTGTCTTGGCGACGAGCATGTTCGCATCTTGCAAAGTTCCTCGCCATATTTCCTCGTGAAGTTTCGTCAACTCTCGAGCCAGCACGACGCCGCGCATCGCACCGCAAGCAGTTGTCAGATCGCTGAGAGTTTTTACGAGTCGATGTGGTGCCTCATAAAACACGGTTGTTCGTGATTCGGTGGTTGCCATAGCCAGACGCTCGGTGCGTTCGGCGCCGCTGCGCGGCAAGAAACCCTCAAACACAAAACGCGACGTTGGCAGACCACTTATTACGAGTGCCATTGTCAGCGCCGAAGCGCCAGGCACTGCTGTAACGACGCCGCCAGCATTGATAACGGCTACAACAAGTCGTTCGCCTGGGTCGCTGATTCCGGGTGTGCCTGCATCTGTTATCAATGCAACGTTTGAGCCAGATGTAACCAGTGAAACGATCTCTTCGCGCGCGTCGTATTCGGTGTGTTCATTAATCACGACCAATTTTTTGCCCGTCACACCAAAGTGGGCGAGCAACTTGCCAGAGTGTCGCGTGTCTTCGCAACAAATAATGTCTGCCGCTTTGAGTGCCTCAATTGCACGTTGCGAAATGTCCCCGAGATTTCCGATCGGTGTCGCAACAAGAACAAGTGCGCCTCGATTCGTTGTTCCAGATGGCGGCAGTTGCTCGCTCATCACGTCGACCGTGCTTCAAGAGTGTGGCCAATCACAAGACCCCAATTTTCAAAAGTGCCTGCACCAGCTTCGAGCACGTGTTTTGCTTTGAGCACCGGCATGCCAACTCGTCGGGGCTTAATTTTTTGCACTTTGATCACTTGCATCTGTTCATCTAGGTATGCGACGTCGAGTGTGCACTTGACGCCGAACGTATGTATCCATCGACATGAGTCAATGAACAGCGGCGTCTCAATTTCGGACTGGCCAATCAGGCCTTGCCGTCGGGTCTTTGCATTGTCGGCAATATTCAAACTCGACAGCACTTGCGATTGACACACCAACCAACCAGTTTTGAATTGAGTCGGCACAACCATATTTTGTTACGTGTTGTGGCGAATTTCAAGCGTGTCGCCGTCAACCACTTCGTAGTCTTTGCCTTCAACACGAATTTTGCCGACATCTTTGGCTTTGTTCCACGATCCGATGCTCAACAATTCGTCCCACATAATCACGTCTGCACGAATAAAGCCGCGCTGCAAGTCGCTGTGAATCTTTCCGGCACATTCAGGTGCTTTTGCCCCCGCCTTGAAAGTCCACGCACGCGTTTCTTTTTCGCCAGTCGTGAAATAAGTTCGCAATCCAAGCAAGTGATACGCCGATCGCACCATGCGTGGCAACGCGCCTTCACCCAAGCCCAGCGCTTCGAGCATTTCTTTTCGATCCTTGGCGTCAAGTTGCGCTGCTTCGGCTTCAAGTTGCACGCTCATGCCCAAAACTTCGACTTGATTTTCACTTGCCGACCCTGGTGGCGCAAGTTCTTTGCGCACAATTTCTTCAAATTCTGGAATTCGCGCCAAGTCATCTTCGGCGACGTTGACAACTGCCAGAACTCGGCGAGTCGTCAATAAAAAGTGTGGTGCCAACAGTTCTAAATCGTCTTTTGAAATCTTGGCTCGATATAACGGCCGTCCCTCAGCAAGATTTTCTTGCGCGCGAGTCAAAGCGCCGAGTTCGTCTTCGAGCGTCTTGTCCATTCGTGCCGCTTTTTGCATCCGATTGATTTTTGTTTCGACTGCTTCAAGGTCGGCGAGTGCCAATTCAATTTCTAAAACTCGCAAGTGCTCGAGCGGGTCGCTCGGTCCCGGAATGTCGTCATCAGCGAACGCACGTAAAACGTAAACGATCGCGTCAACTTCGCGAATGTTGGCGAGAAATTTATTGCCGAGTCCTTCACCTTTGCTTGCCCCTTCGACGAGTCCGCCGATGTCGACAACTTCAACAGTTGCATAAACAGTTTTTTGTGTTTTCGACATCGCCGCCAGGGCATCAAGTCGCGGGTCGAGCACTTTGGCCATTCCGATGTTCGGGTCTTTGGTCGCAAACGGATACGGTGCGGCGAGCGCGTTCGACCCGGTCAGTGCGTTGTATAAAGATGACTTGCCAGCGTTGGGCAAACCGACAAGACCGAAGCGTTCCATGAGAGATCGTCACGCTATCTGTGCCGAACAACCAGTCTGGGGTTGCGCATTCAAGCCTGTTAATTGTTACTATGCAGATAGTGCTAATTACTCACCCCGAGGAGAACGCTCAGTGACATTTGATCTCGACCTTTCGAAGTACCAACTCGGTTGGAGCGACGAAGTTGAATATGCATTCGAACCCGTCAAAGGATTAAACACGGGCGTCGTCGAGCAAATCTCGTGGTGGAAAGGCGAGCCCGAGTGGATGCGCAAAATGCGTTTGCGATCACTTCAGACTTTTGAAAAAAAGCCGATGCTCGACTGGTTCGCCGTCAACATGCCAGACATCGACTTTCAAGACATCTATTACTACTTGAAGCCGGCCACAGCGCAAGTCGACGAATGGGAAGACCTGCCAGAAGAGATGCGCAAGACATACGAAAAACTTGGTATTCCAGAAGCTGAGCGAAAGTATCTCGCTGGCGTCACCGCCCAGTACGAGAGTGAAGTTGTCTTCCATCGCAATCGCGAAGATCTCGAAAAACTTGGCATCTTGTTTTGCGACATGGACACTGCGTTGCGCGAATATCCAGATCTTGTCAAGCAATATTTCGGCACGGTAATTCCGCCGGGCGACAACAAGTTTTCGGCACTCAACACATCTGTTTGGTCGGGTGGCTCATTTATTTATGTTCCGCCGGGCGTTGAATGCGAAATGCCGTTGCAGGCTTACTTCAGAATCAACTCTGAAAATGCCGGCCAGTTTGAGCGAACGCTGATTATCGCTGACGAAGGTTCGAAAGTTCATTACATCGAAGGTTGCTCAGCGCCGGTCTACACAAAAGATTCGTTGCATTCGGCTGTTGTCGAAATCGTTGTCAAGCCAAGCGCGCATGTCACGTATACGACGATTCAAAACTGGTCACCAAACGTTTACAACTTGGTCACCAAGCGTGCACGCGTCGAAACCGAAGGCCACATGGAGTGGATCGACGGCAACATCGGTTCAAAGTTGACGATGAAATATCCAAGTGTCTATCTAATGGGACCAAAAGCCACTGGTGAAGTTCTCTCTGTGGCTTATGCGGGTGCCGGCCAGCACCAAGATGCTGGCGCCAAAATGGTTCACGCCGCGCCCGAGACGTCATCAAAAATTGTTTCGAAGTCGATCTCTAAAGACGGCGGTATCACCGCCTACCGCGGTCTGGTTCGTGTCGAAGAAGGTGCAACAAACTGCAAGAGTCACGTGCAATGTGATGCCCTAATTCTTGACGAACAAAGCGAGAGTCGCACTTTTCCATACATGGAAGTAGGCGCTCAAGATGCACAAATTGGTCACGAAGCAACGGTTTCAAAAATCGCCGACGAACAACTCTTCTACTTGCAGAGTCGTGGTCTTTCGCAAGAGCAAGCAATGAGCATGATCGTCAACGGTTTTATCGAGCCGGTCACACGCACATTGCCAATGGAATACGCCGTTGAGTGGAGTCGACTAATTGAGTTGCAAATGGAAGGCTCGGTCGGCTGAAGTTAGCCAACTGAAGTAAAATTCGAAATATGGCAATGCGAACCGAATGCAAGCATTTCGAAAGTCGCACCTACACAAACGGCGATGCGATGCGACGTTGCCGTCTCGACCTTGCCCCTGATGCGCCTTGGCGATGCCCCGATGAGTGTGCAAAGTTCGATCATCGTGCTGTCGATATCGGCTGGGCGCACGGCACGATCGTGCCGGCTGTGACTCCACTTGAGCCAATAAGTGTCAAAGATGGCACGGCAGCCTCTGTTTTGAGTGAAGCCGAAGCGATCATCAATGCGATGGCAAGTGACATCGCCGCAGAGATCAAAGAAAAGAAAAACAAGAAGAAAAAGCGCAAACGAAAATGAGTACAGTGACGATTCCAACCGTTGACGAAGAGATCTGGCGTTACAGCCGCATCGGCGAACTCGACCTCGAGCGTTTTCGACCTGGTCAAGTAACAACCACAATCGACGGGCCAGCAGACTCGATTAAAAAAGTTGTTTCACGCACAACAAGTGTTGTGCCTCGCACTTCAAGCGATCTGTTCGAAGACTTAAACGCCAAAAATGCGGCGCTAACTGCTATCTGCGTTGCCAAAGGTCAGACGATTACTCAGCCAATAATTATTACTCACTCACTCAATGAGTCAGGCGTTGTCGCATACCCGCGTCTGGTCATTGATGCCCAAGAAAACAGCGAAATCACGATCGTTGAGCGCTTCATTTCGGGCGATGATATTGCGTCACTCGTTGTGCCTGTTGTCGATGTGCGTGCGGCCCAATCGGCGCGAGTTACATACGTGGCGATCAACGAACTCGGTGCTGCGACATGGCAGATCGGTTATCAGCAGGCTGTGGGTCAACGCGATTCAATGATGAAACTTTTCTCGGTGGCTCTTGGTGGCGATTATGCGCGCGTTCGTGCTGAAGTTCGACTTGAAGGCCAAGGCGCCAATTCGCAACAAGTCGCACTCTATTTTGCTGGCTCAACACAGATGCACGACTTTCGCACGTTGCAAGATCACGCCGCGCCGCGCACTCGCAGCGATCTGCTATTCAAAGGTGCGGTCAAAGACACTGCAAAAAGTGTTTATACGGGTTTGATTCGCATTCGCGAAAACGCGACGAAGTCAGAAGCGTTTCAAACCAATCGCAATCTCACTCTTTCAAACGGTGCATGGGCTGAAAGTGTTCCAAATCTCGAGATCGAAACAAATGACGTCAAGTGCAGTCATGCCAGCACGGTTGGTCCGATTGATGACGAGCAACGTTTTTATCTTGAGAGTCGCGGCATCAAGCCCGAAATCGCTGAGCGACTCGTCGTGCTCGGTTTCTTTGGCGAAGTTCTCGATCGCTTGCCGGCCGTGCCATTCATCGCCGATCTGCGCGAGCGCGTAAGCGTAAAACTATTAGGAGCATCCTAATGAAAACAACAGTTTGCACATTTGACGAACTCGTCTCGGGCAAGGCTGTGCGGTTCGTAGTGGGCGAGCGGGCGATCGCCGTCGTGCGAATCGACGACAAGGTCTATGCAATCGGCGACAAGTGCAGCCATGCAGATGTTGCGCTCTCAGACGGCGAAGTCATTATTGACACGAAAGAAATCGAGTGCGTTCGCCATGCAAGTTGCTTCAGTCTTGAGACCGGAAAACCCAACACACTGCCGGCAACTCAGCCAGTGCCTGTTTACGTTGCAACCATTGAAAACGGCTCAGTCGTAATTGACGTCAAGTGAGGCTCTACAAATGACAACACTCGTAATCAAAAATCTCGCTGTCAGCGTTGGTGGCACACAAATTTTGAATGATGTTTCGCTCACGATCAACTCTGGCGAAGTTCATGCCGTGATGGGTCCGAACGGTGCTGGCAAATCGACTTTGTCGGCAGCATTGATGGGCAAGCCGGGCTACACGGTTACTAGTGGCAGTGTCACGCTCGATGGCGTCGATGTTTTGGCTTTACCGACCTGGCAGCGAGCAACTGCGGGTTTGCATCTGATCATGCAATACCCAACCGAAATTCCGGGCGTGATGTTGCAAGAGGCAATGTCGGCGGCTCTAGATGCGCGTAACCAAGATTCGAGGCAACTAAAACAACTCATTGAAACCGAAGCCAAACGAATTGGATTCGACCCAGAACTAGTGACTCGTTCGGTGAATGTCGACTTCTCGGGTGGTGAGAAAAAGCGAAGTGAAACTTTGCAACTTTCCGTTTTGCAACCAAAGATCGCGATTCTCGACGAACTCGACTCTGGCCTTGACATTGATGCACTTCGTGATTGCGCTCAGCGCGTTGAAGATGCAACACGCGAGATAAACCTCGGGGTGCTTGTTATTACCCACTACAGCCGACTGTTTGAACAACTCAAACCCGACTTCGTGCATATTTTGACCAACGGCCGCATCGTCAAGAGCGCGGGCCCAGAGTTGGCCGACGAACTTGAAGTCACCGGCTACGCCGCTTACACAAACGTATAAATAAAAATGGCGGGTAGTCCTTTCGGACTACCCGCCATTTTCTTACTAACTACTAATTACTTGGTCTTTGTAAATCCGACCTTTGTCCAGTCAATTGATGTGAAACCGAATGCGCCGAAGTTGGCAACATTCTTTGGCACACCAACGACGTTATTGCGTTGGAACAATGTGATCGAGTGAACAAGCTTGTACACCTCTTTGTCGGCTTGGTTTGCAAGCTCACAACGCTTCTTGCTGTCAAGAATGTTGTTTGCCTTTGCGAACAAACCGTCAATTGTTGCGTTTCCGATATTTCCGAAGTTCTGCGGTCCGCCAACTTTGTAAAGGTTTGGTGAGGATGCAATCGGGAAGTTCGTACCTACCCAAGCAAAGATGGCCATTTCGAAGTTCGAAATGAGCACGTGCTTACCGAAGTAGTCAGCTGTTGGAATCAAAGTTGGTACCAATTCGATACCTGCTTCTTTTGCCATTGCTGCTGCAAGAAGAACTGTGTCACGACGGTTGTCGTTACCGCTTGGGTACTTCAACGTGACCGAAAGACGAACGCCACCCTTTGAACGAATGCCGTCTGAACCCTTGACCCAACCGGCGCCATCAAGCAACTTGTTTGCTGCTGTCAGGTCTCGCTTGCCGAGATTGCCTGTGTTGTCTTGGTTGCATGCGGTTCCGTCAAGGAAAACGTGGTTGTTGTTTGGCTTGACTTTTGGATCAACGATGCCTTGGATCGCTACTGCAATCTGTTGACGGTCGATTGAAAGCATGATTGCCTGACGAACTTCAACTTCTTTTGTCGCTGGTGTTACAGGACCGAAAGTGAAGTGTTCGTGAGTCGGTGCTTTCGCAACGCGAACGCTGATCTTTGCATTTTCACGGGCACGCTTAAGGGCGTTTGTGTCGTTACCGACGTCCATGTAGTCGATTTCGCCGTTCAAAAGAGCGTCGATTTGTGCGACTTGTGGCAATGCCTTGAAGATGATCGTGTCAAGCACTGGCTTGTCGCCCCACCACTTGCTGTCACGCTCAACCGTAATTGTGCGCGTAACTTTGTCAAGTGCCTTGAACTTAAATGGACCAGCAGTCACGAGTGGTGCTGCCTTCCATGAAGTGTTGAAGGCGTCTGGTGTTGCTGTCAACGATGCTGGCTTGAGCGCACTGAAAAGTGGCTGCC
>CANKZL010000021.1 GCA_947488385.1 Acidimicrobiaceae bacterium
TTGCTGCTTCGCGAATTAGTTCGTCTCCAGATTCAGATTTGACATCAACAACGGTCTGCAGAACTTGACCTTTGATTGAAAGCCCGTTCATCGCCAAGAGCATGTTGCGCAATACGGGTACGCCCTCATCATCAGTTGTGAGTTTCAGCGCACCTAATTTTTTGGCTTCTACCGAGTTGAGAGTTGACACTCGCAAAGTTGCCGATGCATCACCAAAGCTCACTTCGCCCGCACTCGTTTTCAAAAATTGACCTGTCTTGCCGATTCGTGTTCCGTCTGCCATTGCCGAGACATCGGCGACCGCGAGCAACTGCGCCGCACTTCCATAAGCTCGAGCTGTAGTTGGGCCAACCCAAACGGCGATCGGCACCTTCGCATTAATAATCTTGTCGAATAGTTGCTCCATTCGTTTTGAAGAGACAACGCTGCCAAGCGAGTTGACCTGCAAAATCACGGCTTGCGAACTTGAAGCTTCGGCTCGGTCGATCGCTTGCTCAATATCATGCACCACAATTTCATCAATCAGCCCGTTTACTTCGACTACATCAACCGGGGCGAGATCGTTAGTGCCACCTTCGGCGTTCACGGCTGTTGCGATGCCACAGGTAATTGTCAATGCGGTAGTCAGCATTGCGAACATCATGGTTTTTCGCAATTTTGTAACTGATTTTCGCAATTCGTTCTCCAGATGTTCCGAGCTGGTGTTTACGCTAACATTTGCGCGTGCACATTTTGTTGGCAACAGATGCTCAGTGGGTTCTCGACGAAGTTCACGCCGCTCTCGGAACACCTGAAACTTCATTTGTTGTCTGCAGCGATGGTCGTGATGTGTCAAAAGCCATCAAACAGCGAACACCAGATCTTGCTGTTTTAGATCTGCAGTGCGGCTCAATGGGTGCAATGGCAGTCACCATGGATTTACGACTTGACCACAGCGACGGTCGTGCGCCGAGTGTTCCAGTTTTGATGTTGCTTGACCGCGTTGCTGATGTACATCTGGCAAAACGCAGTGGTGCGCAAGGCTGGTTGATTAAACCACTCGACTCACTTCGACTGCGCCGTGCGGCAAATGCCATTGCGGCTGGCGAAGTTTGGCACGAAGGCGTGCCAGTCGAAGCCTAAATATTATTTTCGGTTGCTGACGATTACTTCAGCAATTTGCAAAGCATTTAGAGCCGCACCTTTGCGCAAGTTGTCGTTTGAGACGAATAAAGCGAGGCCTTTGTTTCCGTCGATTGAATGATCTTGGCGAATTCGGCCCACAAAACTTGGGTCTTTTCCTGCAGCAATCAACGGTGTCGGTACATCTACTACCGACACGCCAACAGCCTTTGACAGAATTTTCGTGGCTTGTTCAGCGGTGATTTCACGTTCGAAAACACAATTCAATGAAAGCGAGTGACCTGTAAACACTGGTACACGAACGCATGTGCCCGAAACCTTGAGATCTGGAATATGCAAGATCTTTCGACTTTCGTTTCGAAGCTTCTTCTCTTCGTCTGTTTCTAACATTCCGTCGTCAACCAAGGTGCCTGCAAACGGAATGACGTTGCATGAAATCGTGCGTGGAAATTTCACAGCCGGAGGAAACGTGATCGCTTCGCCGCTATATGTCAAATCACTTGCGGTTGTCGAAGCCAACTTAATTTGATCGTGCAGTTCGGCAACACCCGACACACCCATTCCGCTTACTGCTTGGTATGTACTGGCAACAAGGCGCACAAGCCCGGCTGCATCATGCAGAGGTTTGAGCACCGGCATCGCCGCCATTGTCGTGCAATTTGGATTAGCGATGATTCCGAGTTTGGCGTTCGCAATATCTTCGGGGTTAACTTCAGAAACAACCAGCGGAACGTCAGGGTTCATGCGCCATGCAGATGAGTTGTCGATAACGATGGTGCCTCGCTTGGCATAAATCTCGGCGATTGCGCGAGAGGTAGTCGCGCCTGCTGAAAAAATGGCGATATCTAAATCACTTGTGTCGGCTGTGGCGGCGTCTTCAACCGTGATTTTTTGACCATTCCATTCAATGACACTGCCGGCAGATCGTGCTGAAGCAAAAAATCTAACTGAGGTTGCGGGAAAGTTACGTTCGATTAATAAAGTTCGCATGACGCTGCCAACCATGCCAGTTGCGCCGACAATACCGAGAGATAATTTTTTTGTCACGTGTTCAGGATACTTGAGCCACTAACCACCAGTGGCTTGGATTAATTCTGTTGGTCGGCACAGTAGCCACCGCACTTTTTCTCAAATTTCCAACACTCAAATCACGTTTAATTGAGTGGAAAATTTTTATATCGCTTAAATCTGTTTCGACGTTTGCCAAGACGGTGTCGGGCTTAAGCCTGTTGGCCTGCCAACCCAAGCGTGTCGACCAACGCCATCGGGCAAGGCGCTTGCCGAGTACCGGCACTTTCCATAAGCGGCGCACGGTGATGCCGAGTGGCACAAGAGCAACGTCACTTCGGACCCAAGTGCGAAAGTTGAGCACGACAAGCCCACCTTTGCGTGTCACACGAATTGCTTCACGCACAAGATTGAGTGCGTCTTGTGGCTGACAGTGTTGCAAAGTGATGTAAGAAAATGCCATATCGACTGAGCCGTCATCAAGTGCGAGTGTTTTACCGTTGGCAACATGCAAGGTATTCAGACGATCGATGCGACCGAAGCGGGCAACAGTCTGCCGGCACCTTTCCAAGAAGGCCGAGTCAACGTCGGCAGCAATAACTTTCTTGCTTCGGTTAGTTAATGATGATGTCATTCGACCGATTCCGCTGCCAATTTCTAAAACAGTCGAAGTCTCAAATGGAAACGACTCAAGCTGTAGCAAACGTATATAACGCTGAACTTCTTTATCGCCGGTTTCAACGAAGGCTTGATGTGTTAACTCATTCCCAGTCTCATTGTTGAACACCCAACCCGTCTCACGTACAACATCGTCGGCGCTTAAATCATTGTCGGCGAGATTGCCTGCGCTGTTCCACGGCAGGTGATGGGCACGAAGATGAATTGCGCGACGAGTCTTCATGTATCTATGCAAACCTACTTGCGTTCAGGCAGCGGCGCCGAGTAATCCTGACCACTATCTAGATCAAACGCCGTGTGCAATGAGCGAACCGCTTTTTCAAGCATCGGTGCTGCAACGACAACCGAAATTCGAATCGTGCTCGTTGAAATCATTTCAATGTTTACTTTGTTGTCAGCCAAAACTCGGAACATTTTTGCCGCAATACCGGGGCTTGACTTCATTCCAGCGCCGACAAGTGAGATCTTGGCAATGTTCAAATCTTGTGTTACACCTTTTGCTCCGACTTGATCAGCAATTTTCTGCACGATTGGTTGTGCCGTTGCTACGTCTGTTTTCGGCAATGTAAACGAGATATCAGTTGTGCCAGCCGTTGATGTGTTTTGCACGATCATGTCAACGTTGACGTTCGCATTCGCGAGTGGCTCGAATAGCGCCGCAGAAACTCCGGGTTGATCTGGAACTCCGAGGACGGTGATTTTTGCATCACTGGCATCGTGAACAACTCCAGAAATAATTGGTTCTTCCATGTTTTTTTCTCCTTTTCGCTCTTCGCTTGTAACCCAGGTGCCTTGCTCCCAAGTGAAACTTGAGCGAACATGAATCGGCACATTGTGGTTTCGAGCAAACTCAACACTGCGCAGCGCAAGAACTTTGCTTCCGGCACCCGCCATCTCAAGCATTTCATCAAATTCAAGATGTTTTAGTTTGCGAGCTTGAGGCACGATGCGCGGATCTGCAGTGAAGACGCCCGTTACATCCGTATAAATTTCGCAAACATCAGCTTTCAAAGCAGCCGCAAGAGCAACAGCGGTCGTGTCACTGCCACCGCGACCCAGAGTTGTGATTTCTTTAGCTGTGCTTACGCCCTGAAATCCAGCCACGACAGCAACTTTTCCGGCATTGATTGCTTCACGTACACGGTCACCTTTAATTTCTAAGATTTTTGCGCGTCCGTGCACAGTGTCGGTGATGATGCCAACTTGACTGCCGGTAAAACTCATTGCCTCTACAGAGAGATCTTGCAAAGCCATACACAAAAGCGACATGCTGATGCGTTCGCCAGTTGTGAGCAACATGTCCATTTCACGTCCTGCGGGGGCTGAAGAAACTTGACGGGCGAGGTCCATCAAATTGTCAGTGGCTTTGCCCATCGCCGAAACAACGATCACCAATTGATTGCCTTCGGCTTTGGTCGCGGCAATATGCCGAGCGACATTGCGCATGCGCTCAGGGTCGGCGACCGATGTGCCGCCGTATTTTTGAACGATTAAAGCCACGGGCGTCAACGCTAGCGGTGCTGGTCTTGATGACCTGTAGCATTTTCACCTCATGGGTACAGATAAGCGAAATCGCCAAAAAGAAAATCGTCGTGCACGTCAAACCGAACTTGAAAAGCTGACTCAGCGCCAGAAAGTCCGTCGCCGAGTTATACGAATTGCGATACTTGCCGGCATTGTGGTTGGCATCGTGGCCGTTGTCAGTTTTTGGCCCGATAGCAACGAGAGTCAAACGACTGAGACGACTGCCGTTGCTGAAACAGCTGAAACGACAGTTGCGTCTGAATCTGCTGGACCATTTGTCTACGGAGAAGGTGAGTGCGCGCCAGCCGATGGTTCAGGCGATCAGGTTCGAGAGTTCACTAGTGCTCCAAAACTCTGCATTGACCTAGCCAAAACTTATACGGCATTAATTTCAACCAGCAAAGGTGACGTCACAGTTGTTCTTGATGCCGCGAAAGCACCAGGCACTGTAAATAATTTCGTCAATCTGGCAAGATCAAAATATTTTGACGGCACCGTCTGTCATCGTGCGATTCCTAGTTTTGTGGTGCAGTGTGGCGATCCAACGGCAACTGGCACGGGTGGGCCTGGTTACGCAATTGCCGACGAGCTTCCAAGTGCCGGTGAATACAAACTGGGTTCACTAGCGATGGCAAACTCGGGGCCGAATACAAACGGCAGTCAATTTTTTATTATTTCGGGTGAACAAGGCATGACCTTGCAGCCAAATTATTCTTTGTTTGGCCAGGTGACAACAGGCCTTGATACAACGGTGCCAGCATTAAACAATGCAGGCAACGATGACCCAGCGTCAAACGGTGTTCCTCCAAAAGAAGAACTTCGAATCATCAAGGTGACAATCACCGAAAGTTAAAAACTAATTCGGTAATTTAATTCGTCAATAACGAATTTTGCAACGAAGTAAAGGTTGCTTCACTAACGCCGATCTCACGCAGATAGTTCTGCGTTGATCCGTATTTCTTTTTCAGACCGTCAAGAATGACCGCCATTGCGCGTGGGTCTGAAGCGGCAAACCTTGGCGGCATGTTTGCGTAAGCATCAGCAAGTTCTGGTTGCTTTACTTTTGCCCACTCAATTAGTCGTTTCATGCCGCGTTCTGTGATGCCATAGTCGGCACAAATTACTTCATCAGGTACACCAAGTATTGAGAGAATAAATGCGGCGAGCACACCAGTTCTGTCTTTGCCAGCGGCACAGTGAAAGACGGCAGGTAAAACATCTTTTGAGCCGAGTAGTTCAATAGCGCTGACAAACTTTTGGTGGGCATTCTCCAACATCTCGCTGTACGCCCAAACTAAAAACTCGACAGTGTCTTCAATTAAAGGTGTGTCGCCATCGTTCCATGTTGCATCAATAATTGGCAGGTGATGAAAAGTAACCGGAAACTCTTTGACCGGAAAAGTGCCACGAGTGTCAACTTCCTTTGCAGTTCGTAAATCAACAACCGTTTGTATCCCAAGGTCAATGACCCTTTGCGCATCTTGGGGTGTCAGCCGATATAGGCCATCAGCTCGAAATAACGTTTGCCACTTTGTGGTTTGCCCCGAGGCAGTTGGGTAGCCACCCAGGTCACGAAAGTTATGCACGGCTTCAAGAGCAACCAAACGCCTCGAGTCATCGGTGAGTGCGTTGATTTGATTTGTATTCACGCCCCGAAGATTATCTGTATGAGGTGAACAAAAGAAGACTTTAGACCTACGAGTTGGCAAACAGTCTTGTCGCTACTAAAGTCGCTCGCATGAATTCATCAAATCAAATCAAACTTGTTGGCGTAATTGGCTCTGGAATCATGGGCTCTGGAATCGCAGAAGTTGTTGCCAAGTCGGGCATTGATGTGGTTATTCGTTCTCGCAGTCAAGACACTGCCGAGGCAACCAAGACGGCAATTGAAGCAAGTCTTAAAAAACAAGTAGCCAAAGCAAAAATCACTCAGGAGCAACAAGATGCGGCAATGGCCCATGTTTGCGTTACGAGCAAACTTGAAGACTTGGCGAATTGCGATCTGATCATCGAGTCGGTTGCCGAAGATCTTGGCACGAAGAAAGAGTTGTTCGCACAACTTGACAAAGTAGTCAAGCCATCGTGCATTTTGTCGACTAATACGAGCACTTTGCCTGTAATTGAAATGGCCAAGTCGACAAATCGACCAGACAAAGTTTGTGGCATCCACTTTTTCAACCCAGCAGTCCTCATGCCATTAGTCGAAGTTATTAGACCGATCACGGCGAGTGATGAGACAATCGCCGTCGCCAACGGTTTCGTCAAGGCGTGTGCCAAAGATCCAGTGCAAGTCGTAGATCGTGCCGGCTTCATCGTCAATGCACTTTTGTTTCCGTATCTGAATAATGCAATCGCCATGTTTGAAGCTGGCACAGCGAGCATGGAAGACATCGACGTGGCGATGAAGGGTGGCTGCAATTTTCCAATGGGTCCATTTGCGCTTCTCGACTTGGTGGGCCTCGATACATCTGTAGCGATCCTCAATGCGCTGCATGCCGAGTTTAAAACTGCGAATCTTGAACCTCGCCCGATGTTGAAAAAATTAGTTGCAGAGGGCAAGTTCGGCCGAAAAACAAAACAGGGTTTTTACAGCTACTAACTTTGAATTAAATGAATTTCAACGACTTGCCAAAAGGCCTTGGTGAGTCTGTTTGGGAGTTTCCGGCGAAAGAGAAGTGGCCTCGACACGATGTCGTTGGTCGTGGAGCAGACTTACAACCCGAAACACTCATTTACGCATATCGCCACGGAGTGTTTCCGATGGTCTCGAGCGACCTTAAAGATCCGACAACAAATTTGTTGTGGTGGTCACCGCAGATGCGCGCAATTCTTCCTTTAAATGGTTTGGTAACTACTCGTTCAATGCGTCGGAGTGCAAGAAAATTTGAAATTCGCGTTGACACGAACTTTGAGCACGTGATGCGAAATTGTGCCGCGCCACATCGCGATAACGGATGGATAACCGAAGAATTTATTGAGGCTTATCTTCGACTCCACCAACTTGGTTGGGCACACAGCATCGAAATAATCGACGAGAACGGTTTTCTCGCAGGTGGTCTTTATGGTGTTCGCATCGGTGGGTTCTTTGCCGGAGAGTCGATGTTTCATTTAGTGCGCGATGCTTCAAAGGTTGCGTTGATGGCTCTTGTTGACTTGATGAAGTCTTCAAACATGTCGCTTCTCGATGTGCAGTGGCTGACCCCTCATCTTGAGAGCCTTGGCGCCGTGGCCATCAAGCGCGACCAGTATCTGCGCCTGCTTGCGACCGCGGTAACCCAATAACTACGCGCCTAGCCTTAACTAGTGGTGAGCGACTCAAATAGCACAGTAAAGCGCGACGAGCCTTGGGTGATGCGCACCTATTCGGGCCACTCGAGTGCTCGAGCATCCAATGAGTTGTATCGCACGAATCTTGCCCAAGGTCAAACTGGATTGTCGATTGCGTTTGATTTGCCAACACAAACTGGATACGACCCCGACCATATTCTGGCGCGCGGTGAAGTCGGCAAAGTCGGTGTGCCAGTTGTTCATCTTGGCGACATGAAAACGCTTCTTGAGGGCATTCCTCCAGATCAGATGAACACTTCAATGACGATCAACGCGACCGCCGCTTGGCTACTTGCGCTTTATGTCGCGAATGCCAATCAGCAAGGTGTTGCAACGAGTGACTTGCGTGGCACAACTCAAAACGACATTCTCAAAGAATATTTATCGCGTGGAACTTTTATTTTCCCACCACAACCGTCCAAGCGAATCATCGTCGACATGATCGCGTGGTGTGCCAAGAACGCACCAAAGTGGAATCCGATCAACATTTGTTCGTATCACCTTCAGGAGGTTGGGGCCACGCCAGCCCAAGAGATTTCTTTTGCATTGGCAAACGCAATCGATATTTTAGATTCAGTCAAATCAAGTGGCCAGATTTCGGATGCGCAATTTCCACAAGTTTTTGCTTCGGTCTCATTTTTTGTTAACGCTGGTATTCGATTCGTTGAAGAAACTTGCAAGATGCGGGCGTTTGTTCAACTGTGGGAGAGAATCGGGCGCGAACGATATGCGATCACCGATGAGCGAGCGTTGCGTTTTCGTTATGGGGTGCAAGTCAACTCGTTGGGTTTAACCGAAGCACAACCTGAAAACAATGTGCAGCGAATCGTGCTTGAGATGCTTGCTGTCACACTTTCAAAAGATGCGCGAGCACGCAGTGTCCAACTTCCAGCTTGGAACGAGGCGTTGGGGCTCCCTCGACCGTGGGATCAACAATGGTCGTTGCGAATGCAACAGGTTCTCGCTTTTGAAACTGATCTTTTGGAGCACGAAGACATCTTCAATGGATCACACGTAATTGAGGCGAAAACATCTCAGCTCGTTGAACAAGCCTGGGCCGAGATGAATGAAATTCTTGCGCTCGGCGGCGCATTCGATTCTGTAGAGACCCTCAAGAGTCGGCTCGTGCAGTCAATGTCAAGTCGCACAAGCCGAATTGAAAAAGGCGAGCAGCGCGTAATCGGAGTAAACGCTTTCACACAGTCTTCACCCTCTCCGCTTGGCGGCACAGACAACATCTTGAAAGTTGATCCAAAAATTGAAAAGCAGATGGTCAAAGAGTTGCAACAATGGCGCAAGTCAAGAGATCAAAGTGCGGTCGACCGTGCACTGCAGGCACTTAAAACGGCAGCAAAAGAAAACTCAAATCTGATGCCTCCATCAATCGAGTTGGCAGTTGCCGGGGGAACGACAGGTGAATGGTCGCAGGCTTTGCGTGATGTGTTTGGCGAATTCCGTGCACCAACTGGTGTTGGTGGTGCGTCAGGTCGGCAGGGTCATTTGTTGGATCATGTTGTTGAATTCGTCAAGACGATCGCTGGCGGACCACCAAGACTTCTCGTTGCAAAGCCAGGTCTAGACGGTCACTCAAGTGGCGCAGAACAGATCGCAGTAGCTGCACGCGACTCGGGTATGGAAGTTGTTTATAGCGGTATTCGTTTGACACCCGAGCAGATTGCTGCTTCAGCTCGAGATGAAG
>CANKZL010000022.1 GCA_947488385.1 Acidimicrobiaceae bacterium
CTCAAACGGTTTGGACCGTGGTCGCAACAAAACTGCTTTCAGGGCACCCGGATCGTTAGTTGATTTTTTGGCGTAATTGCCAAACTGCATTGCCAAGACATCATCTGTCGCGCAGGTGCCGTCAATACCACTCACTATTCGTTGTGTCTCGTTTGGGTCGTGGTCGTCGAGCACACCGTTACCGATACCCACAAGCATGAGACGACGGAAATAGTTTGGATTGACTGTTGCAGCATGAAGAAGTGCAATCGCTCCAAGCGAGAAACCGACTGCATCGACTGTGGATGTTCTGGCACCTATGGCTTTGCGAATCGGTTCAGAGATGTCGCTGTACGCGGCGGGATCATGTGGTTTGGCAGCGGTTCCGTGACCCAAGAGATCGACACCGATTACGGTTCGCCCTGACTCTGTAAGCAATTGTTCGACACCCGATTTTTGCCAAGTCTCTTGGTGCGAGCCACCCCATCCGTGGACCATTATCAGAGGGGGATTCGCACTGTTTATATTCACAGGGCGTAGCCTATGGAGGCTTCAAAAAAGCCCCACTTGGAGGACTACTGATGCGTTTTTTAAACGACTCGCCAGCGTTTGACCTTACTTATAGTGACGTATTCATGGTCCCGAGTTTGTCGGCAGTTAGTTCAAGATTAAACGTCGATCTTTCAACGCCCGATGAAATCGGCACGACGATTCCTCTCGTTGTATCAAATATGACGGCGATAGCTGGTCGAAGAATGGCTGAGACTGTTGCACGTCGGGGCGGAGTAGTGGTTCTACCGCAGGACATTCCGCTTGATGTCGTTGAAACAGTTGTCAAGTTCGTCAAATCTCGCCACAAAGTTATTGACACACCAATCACAATGAAAGTTGACGGCACAGTTGGTGAGGCACTCAGTTTGATTTATAAGCGAAGCCATGGGGCGGTCGTGGTTGTAGACGACGATGGCAAGCCAGCGGGCATTTTTACCGAGCATGATGCGGTTGGCTTTGACCGTTTCACACAGATTAGAAACGTAATGAGTAGCGAAATGTTTACTCTTAGCGAGTCGCTTTCGCCTCAAGAAATGTTTGAGCAACTGACAGAAGCGCGTCTCTCAGTTGCTCCAGTGATTGACAGCAAAGAACGACTCGTTGGCGTGATCACTCGCAATGGAGCATTGCGAAGCACAATTTACAAACCGGCGCTCGATAAAAACGGCAAGCTTTTGATCTCAGCTGCAGTCGGGGTAAATGCGGATCCGGCGGAACGCGCGAAGCAACTAGTTGCAATGGGTGTCGATTTGATTGTTGTGGACACTGCTCACGGTCACCAAGTACGAATGCTCGACGCAATTAAACAGGTGCGTAAAGCAGTCGGCAAAGTGAAGGTGGTCGCCGGCAACGTCGTTACGGCAGATGGCACACGCGACATCATCAACGCAGGCGCCGACATTGTCAAGGTTGGTGTCGGTCCTGGCGCAATGTGCACAACACGAATGATGACCGGAGTTGGTCGACCACAATTCTCGGCGGTGCTTGAGTGCTCACAGGTTGCCAAGGAATTAGGCAAGCAAGTTTGGGCAGACGGTGGCGTTAGATATCCACGTGATGTGGCCCTTGGCTTGGCTGCGGGAGCGGCGAACGTAATGTTCGGGTCGCTATTGGCAGGAACTTATGAGTCAGCTGCTGATACTTTGCGCGATACAAACGGTCGGCTCTATAAAGAGAGTTTCGGCATGGCATCTAATCGCGCGGTGCGCAACCGAACTCGAAGTGAGAGTGCATTCGAACGAGCACGCAAAGAATTGTTTGAAGAAGGTATCAGCTCGTCGCGCATGTATCTGGATTCACAACGTCCAAGTGTTGAAGACATAATTGATCAAATCATCGCCGGTGTCAGATCTTCGTGCACTTACGCTGGCGCAACGACGATCGCGCAATTCCAAGAGCGAGCTGTTGTAGGAGTTCAAAGTGCGTCTGGTTACGACGAGGGTCGAGCGCAAGACACAAGTTGGTAGACATGGCTTTGCTACTTTGAAAGAAATGATTATCATCGCAATCGATGGACCAGCCGGCGCGGGAAAATCAACAATTGCAAAAGCCTTGGCCAAGAATCTTGGCTTGCGATATCTCGATACGGGTGCGATGTATCGAGCAGTAACTTTCGCCGCGTTAGAAACGGGAATCTCGCTTGAAGACGAAGCAGCAGTTTCAGTATTGGCCAAATCCTGCGAAATGTCAGTAACTGAGGACTCTGTACTAATTAACAAGATGGATGCGACGAAAGCAATTCGGGGGCCGGTTGTTACCAAAGCTGTGAGTTTGGTGGCTACGAATTCTGATGTTCGCAATGAGCTTCGAAGCCGGCAGCGCGATTGGGCAGTTCAAAACTCAGGTGGAGTAATCGAAGGTCGAGATATTGGTTCGGTTGTGTTTCCAGATGCAACTCTCAAGGTTTATTTAACAGCATCACCAATGGTGAGAGCTAAGCGCCGAGTTGCTCAAGATGGCGGTGACGTGGATCAAATCGCTGCTGAAATTGCTGAGCGCGATCAACGCGACTCAACTCGTGCGGATAGTCCATTAACAAAAACTACAGATGCCGTGATCGTCGACACCAGCGATCAAACGATTGAAGACGTTGTTTCGCATCTTAGAAAACTCGTTAATCAAGCAAACTCAAAGTCGAGTTAAACAGTTATGACCAAAGTTGAAACATTTCTTGTTGGCCAAGGTGTTGGAAGTAAGTTCTTTTACCGATTAATTCGTGGTCTGATCATCTTGCTGAGTGTTATTTATTTCAGGGTGAGGATATTCGGTAAAGAGAATGTTCCGAAGACCGGAGCATTTATTCTCGCGCCAATTCATCGTTCAAATATTGATACGCCACTAGCCAGCGCAGTTGCCACACGCCGTTTGAGATTCATGGGTAAAGATTCACTCTGGAAAATCAAACCGATCTCAGTTGTTCTCTCTGCTCTCGGGGGATTTCCAGTTACTCGTGGCACTGCAGACTTAGAAGCGTTGAAACGGTGTTTGGCAGTGTTGGCTCTTGGCGAGCCTCTCGTCATGTTTCCGGAGGGAACGAGGCAGTCGGGTCCAACTGTCCATCCGCTTTTTGACGGGGCGGCTTACTTGGCGATAAAAGCGGGAGTGCCAATCGTGCCAGTTGGCTTCGGTGGAACTGAGGGTGTAATGCCTAAAGGTTCAAAGATGATTTACCCTCGAAAATGCTCGGTGGTGATTGGCCAACCGATTTTCCCTCCGGTTGCACAAGACGGCCGTCTCCCTCGTTCGGCAACGACTGAACTGACTGCTGAGTTAAGAGCTGCTTTGCAAGTTGTATTTGATCTTGCGAAACAAAAAGTTGGTCAAACTATTTAAAAAAGGCTTTCAGCGCCAGTTGCAAAGATAAAAGATCTTTTACTCCGCAGACTTCGCGAGCCGAATGCATTGACAGTTGGGGGACACCAACATCTACGGTGTCGATTCCAAGTCGAGTCGCTGTGATCGGACCAATTGTCGTACCGCACGGAAGATTATTGCGGGAAATGAAAACCTGATGAGCAACCTTGGCACGTTTACATGCGGCGATGAATAGCGCTGCGGATTTCGAAGATGTCGCATAACGCTGATTTGAATTAAGTTTCAGCGCTGGACCATGGTTAATCAATGGTGCATTCGCTAAGTCGTGTCTTTCTGGATAGTTCGGGTGCACTGCGTGTGCATTATCGGCCGAGATACAGCTCGACTTTCGTAGAGTTTGAAGAAAGCCGACCCGAGAAATGTCAAGACTTGCAGCAATCTGCTCAAGTGAATGCTCAAGAAATGGTCCGGCCGCGCCTGTCGCGCTTTCTGATCCAACCTCTTCGTGATCGAACAGCGCAACGACCTGAGTTGCTTGCCCAGCTGATGTTTCAAGAAGAGCAGAAATAGCTGCCCAACACGAAGCCTGGTTGTCTAAGCGTCCACTTGCTAAGAGCGAAGAGTCAGCACCAACTTTTGCTGCTTTGGCCGTGTCGTATAGCTGGGCTTCGATATGAACAATTTCTGACGGCTTAGTCTTGGTTATCTTTGCAACCCAGCTCGCAAACGAGGGAGCACTGCGTTCGGTTGACCAAGATGGCGTTAAATGAAACTGTTTATCCAGGACTAAACCTTTTTCAGTAACTTCACGATCAAGGTGAATTGCCAACTGCGAGATGCGGGCTACTGGGCTCAGCGAATCAAACAACTTTGTCTCTCCTGATCGAGTGACAATATGTCCGGCTATACCTAGATCGCGGTCCAGCCAACTATTGAGAAGAGGACTGCCGTAAATTTCAACGCTCAGGGTATTGAAGCCGAATTTCTTGTCGTCTGGATTTTGCTTAATTCGCAGACATGGCGAGTCTGTATGGGCACCAACGATTCGAAAACCATTCTCTGTAGTTTTAGAGCCTGTGCGCCAGGCAACTATTGAACCCGCATTCACGATAAAACCTGATGTCGACTTAGTTATAGGTTTGTTTGTGAAGTCAACGAACTTTGCCTTCAAAAGTTTGCGTGATAAAAACTCAACAAGGTGTCGCGGTGTTGGCGAAGAATCAAGCTGCTCGGAGATGCTGGATAGTTTTTGTTCGTTCACTCTGATAACCCTTTAAGCGAAATATCTTGACCAAAAAATGTGCACGATGTCTCGACGATGTTGTTTGTCGAAGCTGCTTCAAACTTTGCCAGACAGACCGAAAGTGCATCGCGTTGAGTAAACGAAAGATATGTGATGGCGCCAAAGATCACGAGTAACAGCAATTTTGATACTAGAGATTTGACGAATTTAAGCACTAGTAAGAGCCCGATGATGCTCCCGGCCAAAGTGCCAAGTCCGATATTCTTCGCCGTTTCAGAGTCGAGTGAAAACAAGTCCATTCATCTAGTGTGGCAGGACTATGACTAATCAACCAGTAAATCTTTCTTCTAGTGGTCCGCCAGAGACAATTTTGCCCGAGTTTGACAAGCGCGCCACTGATCTACTGGCGTCGGCGTTGAATTCAGAAGTTACATCGAGGCGCGAAAATGTGAGTTCGGTGGTCGCCGCATATCCAACTTTTCTGGCAGGGTGGGCGAGTATCGGGGATCTGAGTGCACCAGGTATTGACGCATACATGGCCTACCGAGTCGGATACCACCGGGGACTCGACACTTTGCGCGCAAACGCGTGGCGTGGGTCTGGCTACGTGCGCTGGTCGCGTGATTCAAATCGCGGATTCCTTCGATGTCTAGCAGGATTGGCAAAGAACGCTCGGATAATTGGCGAGTTGAGTGAAGCCGTGCGTTGTGAGCAGTTTCTGATTCAGTTAGACCCCAGTGGAGATACAAATCATCTTTTGAAATGAGTGAAGTTTCTGTCGCAGTCTTAGCTGGAGGAAAGAGCTCTCGGTTTGGGTCGCCAAAGATCAATGCGAATCTCAATGGTCATGAGTTTGGCGAGGTTATTTTCAACACTTTGAAAAAGTCCCAATTTGAGCAAATTTTTCTCGTTGGTGGAGAGCGTTCAGATGCCTCACGTTGGGAAGTTGATTATTTGAAAGACGAATTTCCAGATAGTGGGCCGTTAGGTGCTCTCGTGACTGCCATGCGAGTGACTCGATCGCAGAGACTTTTAATTCTTCCGTGTGATGTTCCATTTATTGATATTCAAACTCTCGAATTGCTCAAATCGGTTAATGCAGACTTTGATGTGCGAGTCGCCAGTACAGACTCACCACAATGGCTGTGTAGCACTTGGAGTCTTGGACTAAAAGATTTCTTAGAACGTCAATTTGCCGAAGGTCAGCGTGCAATTCATCAAGTATGTGGGTTGGTGAAGACTGAATTCATCGAAGTTTCAAAAGAGTCTTTACGCAATATTAATTTGATCTCTGACCTAGACTGATTCTTCAAATTGAACATCAACGAAAGTTTTAGAATGGCAGTAGAAGAAATCTCAATTGCAGCTTTTGCGAGCATGCACAATTCGTCCTTAAGAGTGATCGATGTGCGTGAAGCCGACGAATACGAATCGGGCCATATTCCCGGTGCAATAAATATTCCTCTTAGTGAATTCATGTCGCGAGTCTCAGAAGTCGGCAAGGACATGCTCGTCTACATGATTTGTCGAAGTGGAGCAAGAAGTATGCAAGCCTGCGAAATCTGCATTGACTCAGACATCAATGGTGTCAAAAATGTTGCAGGTGGAACCATGGGCTGGATTGCCTCTGGTCGCGACATCGTTACAGGCGAGCTTCCAGGGTGACTTTTGAATGGGTCGACAGTGAGTCGGCTCTGAATGACGTCGTCACCGAAGTCTTAAGCCAGCCAAGGTATGCGATCGACACCGAATTCCACCGCGAAAAGACCTACTACCCGAAACTCGCCCTCGTACAAATCAAATGGGATAAAACAACTGCACTGATTGATCCTTTGGCGGTTGATCCACGAGGTCTTGGCCGGCTGTTTGCAAGCGACGTTCTTGCAGTGATTCACGCCGCTCAGCAAGATCTAGAAGTTCTGCGTCACGCTGCATTAGATGCGCCTCGGCGAATTTTTGATTGTCAAGTTGCCGCCGGCTTTGTTGGCTTTTCGACGCCTTCGCTCGCGACCCTCGTGCAATCAGTTAAGAAAATTTCACTGTCAAAGGGCGACCGGCTCACCGATTGGTTACGACGACCATTGACCGATCAGCAATGTAGTTACGCGGCCGACGACGTGGCTTATCTGTTTGACCTGCACGACGAGCTTTCAAAACAATTGGAAGCGCTCGGAAGAATCGAATGGGTTCATGATGCTTGTCGAGACCTGCAGGCGCGTCCGAGTGGCCCTCAAAGTTCAGAAGACGCGTGGTTGAAGTTGAAAGAGGCTCGAGCGCTCAAAGGTGCGTCAAGAGGAGTTGCTCAGGCCTTGGCAAAGTGGCGTGAAGAGCGTGCAATGCGCAGCGACGCACCGCCGCGTCGCGTTATGTCTGACATGGCATTGCTCGGAATTTCCCAACGAATTCCAAAGTCCGTTGAAGAACTAGCCACAACTAGAGGCGTTGACGATCGGCATCTTTCGGCAGACTTTTGTCGCGAAATAATGACGGCAGTTCGTGACGGCGCTAAGCAGACTGTTTCATTGCCATCGTCGGACAACGATGATGTTGATAAGTGGGCGAGACCTGCTCTGACGTTGATCACTGCTTGGATCGGCGAATTGGCTCGCAAACATCAAATTGACGCAACATTGCTCGCAACGAGAAGTGACATCACATCTTTTTTGCGAAAAGCTCCGAATGCTCGTTTGAGCGAAGGTTGGCGGGCAGAACTAGTCGGTAATGATTTGAATCGCATTTTGAATGGCGAGGTCGGATTGAGCGTTGACCGTGACGGACATCTCAAACTTATTGAGGCGTCAAGTTCATAAAGCATGATTTCTACTCACAAATCCCCATTTCATAGGCATTTTCTTGCTAGGGTATTGACCAATGTCTATCCACTAGGCGGTGACCAAAACCGGTAATCGCCCCAGAGAAATTTGGAGCCCTACCGTGAAAAAGGGTCGTCATCGTCGATTTGAAGAAGCTCGTCGCCTGAAACAAACAGGTCCGTCTGCTGAGGATCTTGGTGTAGCGAGAGAAACTAAGTCGAAGTCGCAAGAAGATGAATACGCAGCCATTGCTGAACGTTATGGTGTGCGGTTTGATGAAAACGGTGATGAGATCGCCGATGATTCAGACGAAGAAAATTCCTGATACTGAACTGAGAGCCCCCAATTAATAACATTCGAAATCTCGCTCTAGTAGCGCACGTTGACCATGGCAAAACAACTCTGTTGGATGCTCTCCTTAAAAGTGGTGGAACGTTCGCCGCTCACCAAGCTGTTGTCGACCGAGTCATGGACTCAAACGACCAAGAGCGAGAACGCGGAATCACAATTTTGGCAAAAGCTGCCGAAATCGAGTGGCGTGGCACAAAAATCAATCTTGTAGATACGCCAGGTCACGCCGACTTCGGAGGAGAAGTTGAGCGCGCGCTTGCACTAGTTGATGGAATTTTGCTTCTTGTAGATGCGGCAGAAGGTCCGTTGCCTCAGACGCGTTATGTTCTGTCAAAAGCCTTGGCACGTGACCTTCCGGTCGTAGTTGTTCTTAACAAAGTTGATCGCGCCGATGCTCGACCAGAAGAAGTTCTCGAAGAAGTTGAGCAATTGTTTCTAGATCTTGCTCATCATGACCATCACTTGTCTTTCCCGGTTATTTCGGCAGTTGCCCGCGATGGCAAGTCAATGAAGGGCATTGGTATGCCAGCAGAGAACGCTGACTTGGTGCCGCTGTTGGACGCGATACTCGACACAATTCCTGCTCCGAAGGCCGACCCATCCGCACCGCTTCAAGCTCTTGTCGCCAACCTTGACGCTTCTGATTATCTTGGTCGTCTTGCAATTGGACGTGTTGAAGCAGGCGTGCTTAAGAAGGGCGATATGGTCACGGTTTGGCAGCATCCGACGCCGACAAATCCAGCGCCGTTCATCAAGCGCAAAATTTCGACCCTGTTTGCATTCCGTGGAATCGGCAGAGAAGAAGTAACTTCAGTTTCCGCAGGAGATCTGTTTATCTTGGCCGGCATTGATGAAGTTGAAGTCGGTGACACGATCGCAGCAATTGAGAACGCCCCAGCGTTGCCACGACTTGAAGTCGACGAGCCTGTATTGCGCATGAGTTTTGGAGTGAATACTTCGCCGTTTGCGGGTCGCGAAGGAACTTTTCTTACGAGTCGTCACCTGAGTGAGCGTCTGTTCAAAGAAGTTCTCGGTAATGTTTCAATTCGTGTCAACACAACCGACAGCCCTGATGTAATTGAGGTTGCAGGTCGTGGAGAATTACAACTTGCAGTTCTGATTGAAAATATGCGTCGAGAGGGCTACGAATTGCAGGTCAGCCGACCTGAAGTAATCACCAAAGAAATTGATGGCAAGAAACACGAACCTCTTGAAGCAGGAACGATTGACGTTCCCGACGAATATGTAGGCGCGGTTACACAGGCCCTTGCGCCACGCAAAGGCAGAGTCGTGAATCTTGAACAGGGCGATACTGGTCGGACAATCGTTAGCTTCCAGGCACCATCAAGAGGATTGATCGGTTTCCGTTCTCTACTTTTAACTGTTACTCGCGGCACGGCATTGCTTCACCAAAGTCTCAATGGCTACATGCCTTGGGCGGGGGACTTGCCGCATCGAATGGGTGGTGCGATGGTTTCAGATCGAAAAGGTTCGACAACTGCGTATGCGCTCGACAATCTACAACTGCGTGGCACTTTGTTTGTTGCCCCTGGTGTTGAGGTCTACGAAGGAATGGTGGTCGGAGAAAA
>CANKZL010000023.1 GCA_947488385.1 Acidimicrobiaceae bacterium
GCATCAGCCGAAAATTCAAGTTCAACATCTTCAAATTCAAAGAACTTCTGATACTGCTTGAGCAACGCGTTCTTAGGTTCGGTCAGAATCTTGATTAACGCAGGTCTATCTAGGCTGTGAACCGCGCCGATCATCGGCAGACGACCTACAAACTCTGGAATCATGCCGAATTTCAGTAAATCTTCGGGCAGAACCTGGGCAAATAGTTCACCCGGATCTTTTTCTGACTTTGACTTAACTTGCGCATGAAAGCCGACACCTTTTTGACCGATTCGTGAGGCGATGATTTGATCTAAGCCGGCAAAAGCACCACCGCAAATGAACAAAACATTTGTCGTGTCAATTTGAATAAATTCTTGATGCGGATGTTTGCGACCGCCTTGAGGTGGAACCGACGCAACGGTGCCTTCAAGAATTTTGAGCAACGCCTGCTGTACACCCTCACCCGAAACATCTCTCGTAATCGACGGATTCTCGCTCTTTCGTGCAACTTTGTCGATCTCATCTATATAGACGATGCCCGACTCTGCCTTTTTGACGTCAAAGTCTGCAGCCTGAAGAAGTTTGAGCAATATGTTTTCGACGTCTTCGCCAACGTAACCAGCCTCGGTCAATGCAGTCGCGTCTGCGATTGCAAACGGCACATTCAAGAGCCTCGCAAGCGTCTGGGCCATATGCGTCTTTCCGCAACCAGTCGGACCCAACAGCATGATGTTGCTCTTTGCGAGTTCAATGTCGTCTCGGCGAGTTGATGCGTTTTGCTTGTATTGGATTCGGCGGTAGTGATTGAATACCGCAACCGACAATACTTTTTTAGCTGTGTCTTGGCCGACTACATAATCGTCGAGGAACGCACGAATCTCTCGAGGATTCGGAAGTTTCTCAAGACTGGCCTCTGTCTCTTCGGTGTTTTCTTCGTCAATTATTTCATTGCAAAGATCGATGCACTCGTTACAAACATAAACACCGGGACCGGCGATTAACTTCTTGACCTGCTTTTGCGACTTACCGCAAAAAGAACACTTGACAAGTTCTGCTGAATCACCAAACTTAGCCATTAGCGCCTCGTTTCAATTTTCAACGAATAGGTCCAGAACGATCAGCAAATGCGCGCGTTGAAATCACTTCGTCGATGATGCCGTATTCTTTGGCGGCGCTTGCCTCCATGACGAAGTCACGATCAGTGTCTTTGTGAATTCGATCAATCGGCTGACCGGTGTGCTGCGCAAGAATTTCTTCGAGTATCTCGCGCATGCGCAAGATCTCTCGGGCGGCGAGTTCAAGATCTGTAACTTGTGAATAACCCACTTGCGCGTATGGCTGGTGCAACAACACTCGCGAGTGTGGCAGAGCCAAACGCTTACCTTTGGTGCCTGCCGCAAGAAGCACTGCCGCAGCTGAAGCGGCTTGACCCAAACAAATTGTTGCGATGTCGTTCTTAATGAACTGCATCGTGTCGTAAATCGCGAAGAGAGCCGAGATGTCTCCGCCTGGGCTGTTGATATAGATGTTGATGTCCTTGTCAGGGTTTTCACTCTCAAGGTGAATCAACTGCGCGCAAACCAAATTGGCGATCGTGTCGTCAATCGGTGTTCCAAGAATGATGATGTTCTCTTTGAGCAAACGACTGTAAAGGTCATAAACGCGCTCGCCACGGCTGGTCTGCTCGGTGACGTTTGGAACGTAATAGTTGCGAACAAAATCCACGAAAGAAATACCTCTTGTTTGGGAGTTAATTACTGAGTATTCACGCTAGTTCGTGGCCAACGGCTTTTGCGGACAATAAGAGCCCGTATTTATCAAGACCTAATGCAAGATGTCACGCTAGGAATCAAGCTCTTAGCTGTCTGCGCCATCATGGTCATGATCGTGTTCGTGTTCGTGGTCATGCTCGCCAAGGATTGTGTCGTTCTCAATTTTGTTGCCCTTGTCGTCTGCAAACGCTGAATTATGCAACAACCAGTCGATTGCTTTTGACTTTGCAATTTGTGCTTTCATGTCGGCAATCGCGTCGTTGTTTTCGTAAGCCTTGCGGATTGCGGCTGGCTTCTTTTTTACCTGTGCCGCGATACGAGTGAATTGACGCTCTAAATCTTCTTCGCTTGCTTCAAGTGATTCGGCGAGCGCAACTGCACGCAAAGCAATATCGACTTTGACAGCCAACACTGATTGCTCTTTCAACGCATCAATGAATTGCTCAGGCGTCTGCTGAGTTACCGACAACCACTGCTCCATCGAAATGCCTTGTGACTCGAACTGCTTCAATGTGTTCTGCACGCGTCCACGCAAATCTCCAGAGACCATCGCCTCGGGTGCTTCGATCTCGAGCAAGCCAGCGAGAGCCGCAGTTGTTTTCTCGACAACGGTGTTGCGCACTTGATTAAGTCGTGACTCTTCAATTCTTGTTCGCACTGCAGACTTCCATGCGTCGATTGTTTCGTGTTCGGCCAAGTGCTCTGCAACCCACTCGTCTGTGAGTTCTGGCAAAACTTGCTCTTGAATCTTTTTCACCGTTACGACAAAATCGGCTGACTCGGTCATGCCAGATGGAATTGAACTGAACTCAAGTTTTTGACCGGTCTTCGAGCCAATGATTTGTTTATCAAAGTCTTCGGCAACCCAACCGCGACCAACTTCATACAACCAGTCGTCGACATTCAAACCTGGAAGCGGTTCGCCGTTACGGGAACCCACAAGATCTAACGTCACTTGGTCGTCGACTTTTGCAACACGATCAACATCAGCCAAAGTTGCATGACGTTTGCGCTCATACTTCACGACTTCGTCGATGTCGTCGTCTGACGCGACTAATGCCGGCATCTCAACTTTCAACTTGTCGTATCCGGAAATTTTTACAACTGGGCGAACTTCACAAGTTGCATCAAAAGCAATATTGCCCGCTTCTTGTCCACCTGTGAGATTTACCTCGGGAGTGGCAATGATGTCGAGGTCGTGTTCGCGAACAGCAAGCGCCAAGGATGCTGGAATTGCATCTTCAATCGCTTGAGAGCGCGCAGCCTCAAGGCCGATTTGGGCTTCGATCAACTTGCGCGGTGCCTTGCCCTGACGAAAGCCTGGAATTCGAATCTGTGTTGAAATTTTTCGGAATGCGCCGTCTAAATAACGGTCAAATTCGGTCTCTTCAACTTCGATTGAGAGTTTGATTTTGTTGCCTTCTAAGGCTTCGAGTGTCGTTTTCACAGTGCCGAGCAGTGTATCTGTGGCAAACTATGACTATGAACCCGCCAGATACAAATTCAACACCAGTTGTTCAGCAAAGCTGGAAACCGCATGCCCTAGCGAATCCCCACGCAAATCAAATTGACCTGAGTATGGGCGACACGGTGCGCTCAACAGTTGAACTTACGGGCGTCGCTCTAGGAAGCGAAGGCAAAGTGATTCTCGCCAACGGTTTTAACTGGCTGCGCTACCGAGTGCGTTTTTCGAACGGTATTGAGGTTGGCGACCTAGACCAGCGCAGCATCGAGCCAATCGGTAAAACTGCAAAGCGATTAGCAAAAATTGCCAAACGCGCAAACTAACTCTCTTCGCCACCACTTCCCCGGTGTGAGAGACGGCTGGTCTCGTTTCGACGGACCCGCAGGCACACAAATGGTCGACGTTGCAATCAACGCGATGACCGAGTGGGCCGCAAACGGATCGAATGCGAACACAGGCGGGTTTTTTGCTGCCGCCGATGCGTGCGACGCCCTTCTAGAGTCGACGCGAAGTGTCGTTGGTGAGTTTCTTGGTGCCGACCCGAATGGAATTTGTCTTGGTGCCAACATGACGACAATGACCTTGGCTTTCACACGGGCTGTGGCTCGCACACTAAAACCTGGTGACAGAGTTGTTGGCACTCGACTTGATCACGAGGCAAATGTTTCGCCTTGGCGAATCGCTTGCGAACTCTCAGGAGCCGAACATGTTCTTGCGCCATTCGACCCCAAAGACGGACGGCTCGACATGGCAGAGTTTGAAAAACTCGTCAACGATCGCACGAAGTGGGTTGCAGTCACTGGTGCTTCAAATCTGATTGGCACCATGCCAGATTTAAAGAGCGTTATTACGATCGCGCACAAAAATGGGGCACGAGTCTTTGTCGACGCTGTCGCCTTGGCACCACACAAGCAAATAAATATTCGTGAGTTGGGTTGCGACGTGCTGGCAACTTCTCCATATAAGTGGTACGGGCCGCACGCTGGTGTGATGTATGTAGAACCGACTCTGCTCGACTCGTTGCCTATTGCCAAGGTTCGGCCTGCAAAAGACCACGGTCCGCGCAGATTCGAGACTGGCACGCCAAACTTCGAGGGCATCGCTGCGACGCAAGCAGCTGCGCGTTTTTTGATCGAAGAAGACATGCAAAAACTTCAGGCAATTGAGAGTGCGGTTTTCGCTCCACTACTTGAAGGACTTCTTGAAACACAGGGCGTGCGAGTTTGGGGACCACAAGATTTGGCTTCTCGTGCGCCGACTGTTTCGTTCACGATTGACTCAATGACGCCAGACCGAGTCGCACAAGAACTGGCATCAAAAAAGATCGCAGTTTGGTCGGGAGATTCTTATGCGATGGAAGTCGTCGCCCAACTTGGCCTAACCGAAAGCGGTGGCGTGGTTCGGGCAGGCATTGCACGATATGTAGATAATGACGATGTAAAAAATTTCATCACCGCTGTTCGCGGGCTTGTTAGTCGCTAGCATTACTCAGTCCGGGGAGTGGCGCAGTTGGTAGCGTGCCTGGTTTGGGACCAGGAGGCCGGGGGTTCAAGTCCCCCCTCCCCGACAAATGAATGACAGTAATTCAGCGCAAGTTTTGAAATCGGCGAAGTACGTCTCGCTGATCACATTCCGAAAATCTGGCGAACCCGTTCGCAGCCCAGTGTGGTTCGTGCAATTCGGCGAGAATCTAAACAGTTATGGCGTGATTACCGAAACGAATGTCGGCAAAGTCAAGCGAATTCGTGCAAATTCAAGAATTGAAGTGCAAGCCTGCGACGTCAAAGGCAAAGTTGAAGCAAATGCCGAGCGCTTTTCTGGCACGGCAAGGCTCGTCGTGGGTGATGAAGCCGTGGCTGTGCGTAAAGCAATTGCCAAGCGATACGGCCTGACCTACAAGCTTTTTACTGTCTACCTATTCGTATCTGGATTGTTCAAAAAGAAAGATCACCTGCCAGAAACAAATATTGTTTTCGAACTCGAAAACTAATTAGCGCTTAGCAATTTCAAAAGTCGCGACTTTTTTAAATCCTGCGAGCATTTCTGGCAACGGTGCGACGCCGATGCCGACAGTGTTAGGAACGGCGATTTGCCCTTGATCAAGAACGAAAGGTGTTGTGATATCGCGCGCAAAGTAACGAGCAGAGGCTGAGATATCGCCTGGCAAGGTGAAACCTGGCAGTGCCGCGAGCGCCAAATTAGCTGCGCGACCGATACCCGTTTCAAGCATTCCTCCACACCACACCGGCACGCCACGATCTAGACACAAGTCGTGAATCTTTTTTGCCTCGAGGTATCCACCAACGCGTCCGGGTTTGATGTTGATCACCGAACATGCTTTGAGATCAAGCGCCCCGCGTGCTGTGTCAAGCGAAGTCACTGATTCGTCAAGACAGACGGGAGTTTTGATAGCCCGAGAAAGCTCAACATGGCCGGCCAGATCATCTTCTGGCAACGGCTGTTCGATCAACAGCAAATTGAATGCGTCAAGTTGCTGCAAGTGTTTAGCATCGCTAACCGTATAAGCAGCGTTTGCGTCAACTTGCAAAAGTAAATCATCGCCAAATTCTTTGCGCACAGTGCGAACTAGCTCAATGTCGCTTCCGGGTTCTATTTTCAGCTTGACGCGCACATAGCCCTGCGCAATGTATTCGCCAACAACGCGAATCAGATCGTCAAGAGTGTTTTGAATTCCGACAGAGACGCCAGAACGAACTTTGGTTTGAGTTGCCCCGAGAAACTTTGCCAGCGATGTGTTTTGATCACGCAGCTGCAGATCGAGAAGCGCAACTTCGACGCAGGCTTTAGACATGTAGTTTCCGCGAATCGGTGCGACACTGGCGACGAAACTTTGTGCGGTTGATTCGCTACGCAGCATCGGCACAAGAAATCGCTTGACGACTTCCTGACAATTTTCGAGATATTCAGACGAATAGTTTGGCTCGACACCAGCGACACATTCTCCCCAACCCGAATTTTTGTCACCAATTGCGTGAACATAAAGAAGCTCACGAGCCGTATCGGTGCCAAACGACGTGCGAAACGGTGAAACAAGGTCAATTGCACCACGCCACAATTCGATTGCTTGCAGAGTCATTTAGTTCTCTTTGCCTGAGATGCGCGACAAGACGAATGATCCATCACTAGTGAAGCCTCGCACAAATCGCGAGTCGGCCAAGGCTGATTGAAAGTTCTCGCGTTGCATCTGACGAAGCCGCAACATTTCAGCTCGGTTATCAGGGTTCGGCGACTGGCGTAACGCGACTATGTCTGACGGTGTTGCGATTAACACGTCATCATTGGTTGCGATGCATGGCGTTGAACTCGGTGGCGTGATCTGCCCGGCAACTTGACGCTCGACATAAAGACGATCGGTCTTATCGCCGGCATTGAATTTGTCGTCAAGTTCACCGTAAAAATCCAGATGATAACTAATCACTTTGGCGCCAAGTGAAATCAAATTGAAGTGCGCATTACGTCGCACGAGCGGATCAAATGTCCAAGTAATTGAAACGAAGTCGTTCTCTTTGGCCCAATTCCATTGATGCTGTTTCAAAGCACTGCCGATACCAGAGTTCGTCGAAGCTTTGACTACACCCGTTACATGTGAGTGCAATTTCTTTTCAGGCTGACCAATAAACGCCAGAGAGCCACCCACGACCTGAGTTTTACCGTCAGATTTTTGGGTCGCAAGACTGGCATAACCGCCAGAGTGAACAACCGCGACGATCACATCCATTTGAATTGAACGCTCGCCACCCCAAACATCGGCTAGCAAGTCGGCGAGTTGCTGGGCTTTTTGGGTGTTATCCACCATTTCGATGACTGTCATTTGAATAAACACTATCTATTCGGCAATGATGGACGCCATGACTGTTGAAGTAACCATCGTTGACCATCCAGTAGCCGCCGAAGCTTTAACTCATTTGCGAGACGAGAATACAACGAACCAATTTTTCCGTGCCGAGTTACGTCGCTTGTCACTTGTAGTAGTTGCTGAGGCGTCACGACATTTGCCGACGGTTAAAACTCGCGTTCGAACACCGCTTGCGGAAACCGACGGAATTGCTTTGGCGAGTCGTCCTGTTCTCGTGCCGATCTTGCGTGCAGGTCTTGGCATGTTGCCAGCCGCGATGGAACTGCTGCCTGATGCCGATATCGCTGTTGTCGGTGTGCAACGAGACGAAAAAACTCACGCACCTAGCGAATATGTGGCAAAACTGCCTTCGCGCTTGGATGGCAGAACATGTTTGGTCTTGGATCCGATGTTGGCAACAGGTGGATCACTTGCCCACGGTTGCAAACTTCTCGCAGACCGCGGCGCACCGATGCCACTGACGATTGCCTGCGTGCTTGCTGCGCCAGAAGGTATCGAATTTTTACGATCCACTGGCATGAACCTGCACATCATCACCGCATCAGTTGATAGTCACTTGAACGAGAACGCATTTATCGTGCCAGGTCTTGGCGATGCCGGTGATCGCCAATTTGGCCCACCGCACTGAGAATTTTTACCTAACCAAAAAATGTCGCCGCAACATCGGCGAATAGCGCAAGATCAATCGTGCGGGTTTGATTCGCGGTTGCCGACATATCGACACTTTTAATCTCGCCACATCTAAGTGCGACCATTGATCCAAACTCTTTGTTGTGCACAGCGTCGACCGCGGCCAAGCCGAAACGCGTTGACAAGACTCGGTCGTAACTTGTTGGCGTGCCACCGCGCTGAATGTAGCCAAGTTGCACAACCCGAGTTTCGAAACCGGTGCGCGCGGTGATTTCTGGCGCAATCGCGTGGGCGATATCGCCGAGTTTCTCGTGACCAAACGCATCAAGAACTCGTGCTGGCATTTTCAACGTACCTGGTTTTGGTTTTGCGCCCTCAGCCACAACAACGACAGACGCATATCTGCCACGGTCATGACGCTTGCGAACGATCTGGGAGAGTTCGTCGATATCAAATGGAACTTCAGGAACCAAAATGGCTGTTGCGCCGCCGGCGATACCCGCCTGCAACGCAATCCATCCTGCGTCGCGCCCCATAACTTCAACAACAAGCACGCGATCGTGACTTTCTGCAGTGGTATGCAAACGATCAATCGCATCTGTTGCGATTTGAACAGCAGTTTGAAAACCAAATGTTGCGTCTGTGCCAACTACGTCGTTGTCAATCGTCTTTGGTACACCCACAATCGGCAAGCCGTGCTGTTTGTGCAGCATTGAAGCAACAGTCAGCGAACCATTGCCGCCAATAACAATGAGCGCATCAAGCTTTAGATCAGCGAAAGTTTTTTTGACGCGCTCAACACCGTCTTTTGAGTCGAACGGGCTGCCACGTCGTGTTCCTAAAATCGTGCCGCCACGCGGCAAGATTCCACGTACAACTGGAGTTGTCAGCTCGGTATAACGCTGCTCAAGGACACCGTCCCATGCATCGTAAAAACCGATGACCGTGTCACCTTTTACATCTACTGCTTTGCGCACAATCGCGCGGATTACAGCATTGAGTCCCGGGCAATCTCCGCCACCGGTGAGTACGCCAATTTTCATAATCTCGCTGACGTCACAAACACTTAGTCGGCAACGCGACGAGCGTCTTCAACCAAGTTGATTTGATAGATGACTTCGTCAAGCGCGTCGGCGGCTGAAACTGTGGAGAATCGCAACGGATTTTCTGGCGTCACACAACTCGGCACAGGCACGAGCATCGTGCTCGGTTGCGGATGACAAAATTGCACGACGCTGTATCGCTCGCCCTCAAAACCAGGCGAAGCGACAACGCGATGCCAGCCAATTGGCAAGACACCATTAGTAATTCGCTCGAGCATGATTCCTGAGTTGATGATCACGCGACCTTTTGGTGGAACTGCGTCGATCCATTTGTTTTTATATTTGACCTGCAACCCTGGCGCAGTTGCACGAGGCAACGCCGTTATCAAGTTGATATCGCCGTGTTCAGCAGCCCAAACGTGGCCATCGGCCGAAAGTTGCTTCATTGGCGGATATCGAATTGCGCGAGTCAATGCTGATCCATAACTAACCATTTCATCGAAGAACGATTCGTGACAACCGATGCCAACTGCGATGATGCGCAAGAAGCGAGTTTGCAAATCAATCA
>CANKZL010000024.1 GCA_947488385.1 Acidimicrobiaceae bacterium
GATCTCGTGACTGCAACATTGCGAGAACTTGCCGACATCGAAAAGTGCTGTCTAATCGTTACAACTGGTGGCACGGGGCCAGCAGTTCGCGACATCACACCCGAAGCCACCGAAAAAGTTTGCGACAAGATGATGCCAGGCTTTGGAGAATTAATGAGGCTGACTTCGCTTAAGGTCGTGCCGACTGCAATTTTGTCTCGTCAAACCGCCGGCATTCGCGGTGGTGCGCTGATTATTAATTTGCCGGGCAAGCCATCCTCGATTAGCGAATGTCTTGACGCAGTGATGCCCGCAGTGCCTTATTGCATTGACCTAATTAATGGCCCAAGACTTGAACTCACAAACGGTCTCGTCGGTTTTCGCCCCAAGGGCAAATAACACTTCGCCGGAAGTTTTAGTGTGGCTCGCCCCGTCTAAATGGAACGCCAGCCATTGCTGGGGGCCGCAATCGTTGATTTGCAGTAGCCAAAACAATTAGCGTCACAACATACGGCAGAGACTGTGTCAACGATTCTGGAACTGTGTCGACGGTTTGATAAGCAAGCGCCGAAAGACAAAAAGCCACCAGAGCGATCAACACCTGTATTCGCTTGCGTCGAATAATGGCGTAGATAAGAAATACTCCTGAGATGGCTGCGATAAACAAGAACAAAGCCGTGATTGAGTCTGACGCCACGAGTTTGATGCCTTCGGCGTAGCCAAACAACATGGCGCCAGTCATGATTCCGCTTGGACGCCAGTTTCCGAAAATCATTGTCGCGAGTCCGATGAATCCACGACCCGCGGTTTGACCTTGGCGATAATACGACGAGGCGACAATCGAAAGAGTGCCACCTGCTAGACCGGCAAGACCACCACTAATCAATAACCCGTAATATCGAAGTCGAATCACATCGACTCCAAGACTTTCGGCAGCAACAGGTGACTCTCCCGAAGACCTCAGGCGCAAGCCAAAGCGTGTGCGCCACAAGACCCAAGTCGACACCGGAACGACTACTAATGCAATCACTGTTGCCCAAGAAATATTGTGTGTCAGGCCGCGGCCAATTCCGCCGAGATCGCCGATGATGAACCATCTTCGCAACTCCAACCACCCTAAGAAATCTGGCGACTTCCAACCAGCAATTTCACCACCTGAAAGTATCGGCAGATCAAATCTCGGCAGCGCCCACTTCTGTGGAGGAGATTGGCTGATTCCTCCGCCTTTCTTGCCAACGTATACGAGCTCGCTAAGGTATCGCACTCCGAAGAAGGCGAAAAGATTTATCACAACACCTGAAATCACTTGATCGATGTTGAAACGAACCGTGGCGATGGAATGCACCAAACCCCCAAACATGCCACCCAAAATTGCAAATAGCAATCCGACCCACGGACCAAACTGCCATGCTCCCCATGCACCGGCCCATGTTCCAAAGATCATCATGCCTTCGATGCCGATATTCAAAACTCCGCAACGTTCAGCCCAAAGGCCGGCCATTCCTGCGAGAAGAATCGGAACCGTCAAACGCAGTGCTGTGCCAATAGTGCCTGATGACGTCAATCCATCTTGATCTGTCCATAAACGAACGGTCGAGATAATCGCCAATGCACCAAATATCGCGACTAATAGTCTGAAATTTTTTGAATTTGTCATCGACTCACATCCAAACTTTTCAGCGCCAAAGCGGCTCGCTCAGCAATTTTTCGGTCATAGCGCCTCGACGATGCCTCGTTGACGATAACTACGACGAGCACAATGATCGCTTGAATAACTTTGACAATTGAACTAGGTATTTCAGAGAGCTGAAGAACTGCTGATGTTGAGTCCAAAAATCCAAACAACATTGCAGCGACGATTATTCCAAACGGATGGTTACGACCCAATAAAGCAACCGTGATTCCGGCGAAACCAAATTGCGTCGGAGTCGATGACGGCCCATACGCATAAACATCACCGATCACCGATGGCATCGCCACCAGACCCGCGACTGCACCTGACAGTAAAAGGGCAAATAAAATCATCCGTTTGGCTGGGATACCCGCCGTGCGCGCCGCAATCGGGTTGAGACCACTTGCCCGAAGTTTAAAACCAAAACGACTTCTGAACACGATAACCCAATACAGAAAAGCAACGAATAATGCGACAATGAACATTCCGTTAAGTCGATTATCAACCAAATCTGGCATGCGCCCACTCGAGGCAATTTCAGTGGTTTTAACATTCAAACCACCATCAGAATCATCGCGAAAGAAAGTTTCGAAAATCCACTGAATAAATGACAGGGCGATGTAGTTGAGCATGATAGTTGAAATCACTTCGTTAATCCCACGAGTAATTTTTAAAATCGCCGCAATGCTCGCCCAGGCGGCACCCGACACCATCGCCACAACCAAAATAAATAACACATGCAAAGGTGCTGGCAAAGAAACATGAGTGCCCATTTCGGCCGCGATCAGCGCGGCAAATAAATACTGTCCTTCGACACCGATATTAAACAGATTCATCTTGAAGCCAATCGCAACCGCAATCGCACTGAAGATCAGGGGCGTCGCACGTTTCAACATCTCAAGCAATTTCTCGCCAGTTAGTCCTGTTTCTAGAATTTTGCCATAGGCCGCAAAAGGATCTTTGCCGGTAACCAGCAAAAGCACACCGCAAATAACCAGAGCAAGAACAATCGCCCCAAGAGAACTGCCCAGTGTGTTTAGCGACTTGCGCATTGAGTCGAAATTACGATTCGCAGAAAATTGCTGACTCACTGAGCACCCGTCATATACTTTCCGAGAATTTGTGGAGTCGCCTTCTTCGGGTCGAGTTCTGCCGAAATCTTGCCGTCGAACATCACGAGAATTCTGTCGGAGAGACCTAGAACTTCTTCAAGATCTGCGGACACAAGCAAAACCGACATACCAGCGTCACGCGAACGGCGGATCTCTTCCCAGACTGCCGCCTGTGCGCCTACATCTATGCCACGAGTGGGATGCGCTGCAACAAGCACTTTGGGTGCCTTGGCAAGATTGCGACCCACGACAAGTTTTTGTTGATTACCACCCGACAACACGAACGCTGGCACTAGTTCGTTTGGTGTCGTCACACCAAACTGTTCAACTATTTCTCGGCACGACTTTTTTGCAGCATCAAAATCAATCATCGGACCACGAGAAAGCGAGACTTCGTGACCTAATAGGGCGTTCTCCCATAACGAAGCAGAAAGCATCAAACCTTCACGGTGCCGATCAAAAGGAATATAAGCGAGTCCTTGATCAAGTCGCTCGCGAACATTTAAGTTGCTCGCATCTATCCCCCCTATTTCTACAGCGCCTTGAATATCAACCAATCCAAGCAGAGCCTCGCAAAGTTCGAATTGACCGTTTCCGTCAACTCCGACAATACCTAGAATCTCACTTTCAAAAATATCAAACGATACATTTTGAACGGGATTCTTGTGGTTTTTGACAATCACAGTTAGGTCGCGCACCGACAATTGAATATTCTTACCGATTTTGGTCGCGCGTTCTCCATGACCTGGCAGATCAGAACCAACCATCAGTTCAGCAAGTTTCAAACGATCCACCGCATTAGGTGCGACAGTTGCGACTGTTGAACCCTGGCGAATCACTGTTATCTCATCAGAAATCGATAACACCTCGTCAAGTTTGTGCGAAATAAACAAAATCGTCGTTCCATTTGCCACCAACTTACGGAGATTGACAAATAGTTCGTCGACCTCTTGAGGTACAAGAACTGCCGTGGGCTCATCTAAAACCAAAATATCTGCACCGCGAAAAAGAACCTTCAATATCTCAACTCGCTGCCTCTGCCCAACTCCTAATTCTGAAATCGGCAGATCCGGATCAAGATCGACCCCGATTGATGATGCCAACTCTTTAACTCGCTTGCGTGCATCACTTAATGAAAGCACGCCATAACTGGTTGGTTCATAGCCGAGAATGATGTTTTCCAGAATTGTTAAATTGTCTGCCAACATAAAATGCTGGTGCACCATGCCGATACCGGCTGCTATCGCCTCGCTAGGCGACTTAAATTGTGTCAACACTCCGTTGATCGAAATTGTCCCTGAATCGGGCTGATGAAGACCGTAAAGAATCTTCATCAGAGTCGACTTACCGGCTCCGTTTTCTCCAACAATGGCGTGGATCGTGGCACGCTCAATCCGCATCGAGATATCACGATTTGCAACAACCCCAGGAAAACTCTTGCTGATGTTTGCGAGTTCAACAACTGGAGATTTATCTATCGTTGACTTTTGGTTTGGTTTCACACTTCCCGACCGCATCGCCTAAGTCTGACATACAAGGCTTCGTATTTCAATTTCATTACATCTACAACTTTTAAAATAATCGCAAGTAAATAAAACGGAGGCTTGGGTCAATGACCCAAGCCTCCGCAACTAATCTAAATTATTAAGTATTGATTATGGCGCTGTCGGGACGACAATTTCTCCACTTACAATTTTTGCCTTAAATGCTTCAAGTTGATCAGCAATGTCATCGACATGGCCACCGGATGTTGCGTATCCAACTCCGTCACTCTTGAGGTCATAAATCTTGAAGCCACCAGTTATGTCGCCTTCCTTAACTGCTTTTGCAGTGAGAAATACTGAAACGTCAACGCGCTTAAGCATTGATGTCAAGATGCGTGCTTGCTGCTCTGGAGTGGCGGTTAGGTACTGATCTGAGTCAACACCGATTGCCCACTTGCCTTCGCCAGCTTCAACTGCAGCTTCAATTGTTCCTGCGCCAGAGCCTCCGGCTGCGGTGTAGACAATGTCTGCACCTTTTTTGTACCAGCTCATCGCGATTTCTTTGGCCTTATCAGGTGAGCCCCATGCAGCATTGTCTCCAGCGGCACCGAGATACTTTGATTCAACTTTGATGTCTGGATTGACTGCCTTCGCACCTGCGATGTATCCGGCTTCGAACCTCTTGATCAGGTCAATTTCCTGACCACCGATGAAACCAATTGTTCCGCTTGCGCTCTTCAACGCTGCAGCAGCACCAACAAGGAAAGAACCTTCTTGCTCAGAGAAGCCAAGTGTCTTTACGTTTGGAAGGTCAAGATAACCGTCTACCCAACCGAAAGTTACATTTGGGTTAGCAGCAGCAACTTCTTCAATTGCTCCACCGAACGCAAAGCCAACTGCGATAACTGGATTATTGCCAGCTGCTACAAGTGCCTCGAGGTTTGGCTTACGATCGTCGTCTGTTGTTGCTTCAAGCTCTGAAACTACGTAGCACAATTCAGATGCGGCTTGCTCTGCACCGCGAGCGGCCGAGTCGTTAAATGTTCCGTCACCACGACCACCAGTATCGAATGCAAGTCCGAGCTTGAGCTCTGAACCCTCACATGGGTCGGCAGCCGCTGCGGCTGTCTCTTCAGTTACTGACTCTTCTGTTGCTGTGTCACTGCCACCGCATGCACCCGTGATGAGTGCAAACGCAGCAATGGCAAAAGCAGCAGACTTTAGTCCTTTGCGCTTTGTCATTATTTTCCCCTTTTACACACATCCCTTTGACGTGTGCGATTTGTGTAACGAGACTAGCGCACCTAGCCATGATGCCAAAAAGTGGGCCAGGTAGGGATCGAACCTACGACCAAGGGATTATGAGTCCCCTGCTCTGACCACTGAGCTACTGGCCCCACGCAATCAGCCAAACGCTACCCGCTTGGGGACTGGTAAAAACTAGCTAAGGCCGCGTTACGAAGTCACGTCTTTGTGCGCGAACCGATTGATTGCGAGCGCATAAAGCACGGTGCCCGCAATAAAGCAATAGCTGCCGCCCCGAATCATCACTGAATAATCGATGGTGGTCGCCAAAGCATCGAACCACGAAAACGCGTAATGCACTGGTAGCCAGTCACGAATCTTGCCAAGCGCTGTAATCGTGTCGAGAATGCTCAGCAAAATCGAAACTGCCACAGCAACACCAACAGCACCGAGCGGTGCATCTGTTCGCACGCTCAAATAGAAAGCGAGCCCTGCAACAAACATCAGCGAGATCGCGATGTAAATCGTGATAATCGCGATTCGCGAAATGGCAACTTGGTTAGTAAACGTTGCACCGAGTGGACTTTGCAACGGTTTTATACCAAACGCAATAGCACCAACCAGCCACGAACTAATCGGCATGATCAACACAGCCAAAACTGACAGACTCAAACTGACCTTGATTTTTTGAAGCAACAGACGCGCTCGCGGAACGGGCGCCGCCAACAAATATCTGAGAGTCGACCATGACGCTTCAGATGCGACTGTGTCGCCATTGAATAACGCAATCACTGTGACTAAAAGAAATGGCGTTGCAAAATAAAGCATCGTCACGGTGAAGTTTGAAGCACCGATAGTTGCCAAGCCAATCAAGTCGGTTGTGCCAGAGCCAAGTCGCGTCGGTCCGCCACTGTTGCCCGATGGACCAAACTTCACCGCAATCGCCACCAACACCGGAAGCGAGACCACAAACAGATAAGCAATCGCAGTGCGCTTTCGTTTTAGTTGTCGATACATCTCGATTCGATATGGCAAAGTTTTTGACGCTGAGTAGCTCATTAGTTCTCCTGCCCGATGACCAAGTCATCACCGATTAGTTCAAGGAAGATTTCTTCTAGCGATTGCGATCGGCGATTTTTTGAGAGCAGATCTTCCATTGGTCCGAATGCGACTAGTTCGCCTCGATGCATCAAAACAACATGGCTGCAAGTTTGTTGAATCTCTGCCAGCAAGTGCGACGAGATGACAACTGTTCTGCCCGTTGATGCGTAATTTTTTAGCACCTGTCGCATCTCGGCGATCTGCTGGGGGTCGAGACCGTTCGTCGGTTCGTCTAAAACCAAAAGATCTGGCATGCCAAGCATTGACTGCGCAATCGCCAAACGCTGGCGCATGCCTTGACTGTAGGTACGCACTTTTTTATCCAATGCGGTGCCTAGTTTTGTAATTGCGACTACCTGATCAAGATGTTGTTCACCATCGCGACCAATTGAACGCCAATAAAGTCGAAGATTTTCGCGACCCGATAGATGCGGCAAGAAGCCCGGCCCTTCAATGAAACAGCCGATGTTCGAAAGCGCCGGCGAACCCGGGTACACCGATTTGCCATTCAAATAAATTGACCCGTCAGTTGGAAAAATCAATCCCATCACCATGCGCAATGCCGTTGTCTTGCCCGCTCCATTGGGGCCGAGAAGACCAACTACTTGTCCGCGTTGAACTTCAAACGACAGATCTGCGACTGCTCGATGACCATCTTTATAAGTTTTACTCAGATTTTCTACTGCGACAAGCGCGATGCTCGTTTCTTTGGCCGGCGCGATTTTTGGTCGCCGAATTCGAACAAAAATAGCTGCAATAATTATCGAAGCAACGGCGCCGAGTGGCCACAAGATGTTTGCAGAACTTGACTGCGCCGCAGTTGCAATGGATGTTTGATATGTCAACGGTGTGAGCGGTGATACTGAATAAAAGCGCGAAGTCTTAGGCGTTTCATAGCCTTGATCGGTCGATGAAATACCAACTGCAATAATGTCGCCAATTGATGCATCTAAAACTGTCGCCGGCAGATTGATTACGACATCGGTGCCGTCATCTGAAATATTAATAATTCTGACTGGTGCAACAATTCCGTTTGGCAGATTGATTGCACCGCTTGGTGATTTCGTGACGAGCGAAAAGAAAAGGGTCGCGTCTGGCTCTGTGCTGGTAATGCGAACTTTGATAGAAGATGGGCCGACCACAGAGATTGGTTCGGTCAGCGGCGCACTTTCTAAAAATCCACTTTGGCCCGGCAAAAATGCAGGGCTAAACCCTGCGAGATTCGAAAGCAGTTGAGACGCGAGCGCACCCGCTGACCCGATGCCAGGAAGTGCCGAAATTGCGCTTGGGACACCACCAATCGGATAAATCGCCGCGGCTGTTGGTGAAATCAATTTCAGTTGTTGAGACTTTGACTCGAAGGGCAACTGTTCGCTTGTAAAAACCTTGGGTATCACTGACGAATCTTGCAAAGAGATTGAGCCGTTGGTTCGGGTGAATTGAAAAACAGGAAACTCTAATTCTTCGTTCAACAGAAACTTTTTGAACCACTGCAAGAACTGTTCGCGCAGATACGGGGCTTGAGAACTCGCGCCGTCGTGACCGTCTGCGTGCCAAATCATCGAAAGAGGCGTATCTGGATTTGCTTTTTTAATTACCTGAGCAGTTTTAGAACTTTCGTTCAACGGAAACAGTGAATCTGCTTGACCTTGGCTCAAGAGAGTCGGTGCAGAAATTGTTGATGCGTAGTTGATCGGAGAAACAGAAGCAAGCAAATCTTTTTCAGCCTGACTTGGCTCGCCCTGCAGAACAGCATTTTCGTAGGCGTCACACCAGCGCTGCGAGAACGAACCGCACTCACCTAGATATGCGCTCTGCAACGAAACTGCAGAAAAAAATGTGCCGGCCCATACTTTTTTGAACGGACCAGAAACTCTTGAGCGCTCTACCGATTGCGGAAAGAGATCTTGCTGCAGATCGCTCCATGTGATGTCTGCAATCACCGCGTCGATGCGGGGGTCTTGACTCGCAGTTAAAAGTGCGTTGGCTCCACCATAAGAGCTGCCCATAATGCCGACGCGTGGGTCGCCCTGCGCGTCAAGTAACACGTCTTTACTGAGGGCAAGATAAGAGATCAACGCTCGCGTATCAGCAACCTCGGCATCAATCGAGTTCATTTCTATCTGCCCAGTTGACTCGCCGAATCCACGAGCAGTCCAGGTCAAGACAA
>CANKZL010000025.1 GCA_947488385.1 Acidimicrobiaceae bacterium
GTAACCATGGCGGTTAGTACTTGTCCGAATCTAGGCATGGCTAGATGTTAGTCATTCGCCCGCGCGCGCACTAACGAGTTTCATTACTCGCTCGGCGCTACGCGTGTTGACGAATTTTGGATGACTAGTGACGAATTTCGACGTCTTTACCGATTTCGAACTTGAGGTACTCGTCGTCTGTGTTCTCCCAGTCTTCAAACTGGATGACGCCCATCTCTTCGAAACGGTGGCGTAACCATTTGTCGTTACGGTCAAGCAATCCGAGCTTCTTGCAGTTCGGCACGATCTTGGCGAACAACATCTGTTGGAAGACTTTTCGCGTTGGGTCGTTAACTAGCAACGGAATCAAAGTCTTTGGGTCGACACCCATGTGGTGCCAAACTTCTTGTTGCAAGAAGCGATCGCGCATACGAATGCTTGCCTCGTAGGCGAACTCTTGACGATCCATGATCTCTTTGTCGCTCATGCCGTCGTAAACCTCTTTGAGGCTGAGCACTCCGAAGGCCACGTGTCGTGCTTCGTCGCTCATGACATAGCGCAACAGTTTCTTCAACAGTGGTTCACTTGTCAATTGATGCAAGTAGCCGAAAGCAGCAAGCGCCAAGCCCTCAACCATGATTTGCATACCCAGATACGTGAAGTCCCAACGCGAATCTTTGACAATGTCGTCGAGCAACAAACCAAGGTGCGGATTAATCGGGTAACCACCGTCAAGCTTTTCGTCGAGATAACGAGCGAACACTTCAACGTGGCGAGCCTCGTCTACTACTTGTGTGCTGGCGTAAAGCTTGGCGTCGTACCATGGCACCGTCTCGACAATTTTGCTGGTGCAAATCAAAGCACCTTGCTCGCCGTGCAAGAACTGCGAGAGGCTCCACTTGCGGCTATGGATGCCGAATTCGAGCCACTCTTTGTCGCCCCACTTGGCGAGTTTTGTATCTGCGTACCATTCGGTATTAACACCAGTACCGATTGCAGCTTGGTCGATAGAAACTGTCTTTTCGATATCGACTTCTGTGTTCCAATCTAAGTCAAATGTGCCGTTCCATTGGCTGGTCTTGGCCTTCTCATAGAGCTTGCGCAATGGCTCGCGAGTCAACGAATAGTCCCAGGTGAAAACCGAGTCAGCGTTGTTCTTGACAACATGCTCAATTTCATTTGCTGGCGTCAACGGGATACTGAGGATCGCCTCAATATCGTTGATCTGATCTCGACCGATGATGTCGTTGTTTTGTTTCTCTGTGATTGACATTGCTGTTCCTGCCTTTGTTTGTTGGTTTACTTTTTTGTTAATTCGTGAATATTGATATGCGTGTTCAAAAATTTGGCGACGCTCGCTTCGTCAGTAAAGTCGAAGTGATCTGAAGGCGTCAGGAAATACGAAATTACAAGTCGGGCCAAAACTTCGACAAGCGCATCAGCTTCACGCTTCGGAATGTATTGGGCGGCCAACGGTGCGAGGTATGCCGATGCGACGCGAACAATTCGCGATAACCCGTCGATAGTGAACTGCACTAACGTCGTGCCCGGCTCGGTTGCCAACATCATCGCCAGATGTTGATCGTTGCGCAATTCTGTTGTTGCTGAAACTACGCACCGAACCAACAAGTTCTCGAGCGAATCAGCGCCGGCGGCACGATCCAAAAGTGTTGTGAAGAATTCGTCTAATGAGCGAACATGAAGTGCCTCGAGCAAAACTTCTTTGCCACCTGGAAACATGCGATACAAAGTTGCGCGCGAAACTTCAGCCAAATCACAAACATCACTAACTGTGAAGCGCGACACACCCCACTTTTCGATTGCTAATTTTGTGCAATCAAGTACACGAGATTCAAGGGCGCTGAACGCCGCCGCTGTGTTCGTGCTACTCCGAGCCATAGTGAGACAATAAGACCTTAGCTGTCTCATTGTCAAGTAGTGCTATTTCTGCCCAAAAATACTGATTTAGCGGTACCGATCTAGAGGTTTGGCAAGACGTAATCTGCGTATTTTTCACGCAGAGTCTTTTTAGAGAACTTACCAACACTGGTCTTTGGCACTTCGTCTATAAATACGACGTCGTCTGGCACCTGCCATTTCGCCAATCTTGGCCGAACATAGTCGAGCACTTCTTCCTTAGTCAGCAACTCGCCCGGGTTGAGCACGACACACGCCAATGGTCGCTCTGACCACTTCGGATGAGGCACACCGACAACAGCTGCTTCTTTAATTTTTGGATGCGACATCAGCTCGTTTTCGATTTCAACCGATGAGATCCATTCGCCACCGGTCTTGATCAAGTCTTTGGTGCGGTCGACCAAACGAATACGACCCGACGAATCCATCGTTGCGACATCACCAGTGCGCAGCCAACCATCTTCAGTAAAACTTTCACCTGCGCGAGCGTCGTTGTAATAGGTCGATGCGATCCACGACCCAGCGCATTGCAACTCGCCGCTAGTTTCGCCGTCCCACGGCACTGGTGTCGTCGTGCCTGGCAAAACAACTCGACAGTCGACGCCAAAATTAATTGTGCCAACAGTCGTGCGAAGCTCGGCCTGCTCTTCAATTGACTTTTGCTGATCAGCGATCGACAAATTGCAAGTCGCGGCAATCGGACTCGTCTCTGTCATGCCCCATGCTTGCAAGATTGGTAGACCAACAGTTTGGCGATATCCCTCGCTCAATGCTTTTGGCACCGCACTGCCACCCACCGGAATCGCACGCAATGAAGATGTGTCGCGACCCTTGAGTTCAGGAAGCACGCCCATCCAAATTGTTGGCACACCTGCGGCGACAGTTACTTTTTCTTCAACGATCAAATTTGCAATTGCTTTGCCCGAGAGATCGGGTCCTGGCAAAACAAGACTCGCACCGCAAGCAACTGCAGCATGTGCCAGACCCCACGCGTTGGCATGAAACATTGGCACCACCGGCAAGATGACATCACTTTCGCGTGCACCGAGTGAATCGACTGTCATCGCACCCATCGTGTGCATGTACGTTGAGCGGTGACTATATACAACACCTTTCGGGTTGCCCGTTGTTCCACTTGTGTAACACATGCTGGCCGCCAAGTTTTCGTCGGTGATGTTGAACTCGACACCCGAAACACCTTTAATTAATTCTTCATAGTTGTAGATCTGCATGCCGGGCACAGAAGCTGGGACGTCACCCTTGCCGTCGTCCATGACCACGAGATGCTTCACAGTTTTGAAAGTTGGCAAAAGCGGAGCGATCAAAGCAAACAACGAGCGGTCAACAAATACCACTTCGTCTTCGGCGTGATTAGCAATATACGTAAGTTGCTCAGGAAACAATCGAATATTCAACGTGTGCACCACACGACCAGTACACGGTGCGGCAAAATAAAGTTCGAGATGCCGTGCCGTGTTCCAGGCGAAAGTAGCAACTCTGCCGTCTTTTGAAATCTTCAAGAGATCAAGCGCGCCCGCTAATTGACGAGTGCGTGCCGCCCATTCGCCATAGTTCGTGCGATCTTTGCCAACTGCAGTAGCAGTGGTAATTGTCTTGTTTGCGTGATACTTCTCAGCTCGCTCGAACAAATGCACCATCGTCAGCGGCGTGTTTTGCATCAAACCCTTCATGAATCCCCCAAATAGTTTTTGTTGTTACCAAATCTCTCAACTATCTCTTGATTACCGTAGCGTGTCGGCTACCGTGCTACGAATGCGCAAAGCAGTCTTGACACTTACAACATTGTTATTTGCGATCGGCACTATCGGCAGCAATATTGGGCCGGCGCTTGTTGACGAACGACCGAAGCTGGTTCTACTTTTAAGTTCGCGCAACCGCAACTTATTTGGTTCGGTTCCCTACATCGATTTGTTTAGCTACTCGGTTATCGGCTTTACGCGAGTCTTAATTGCTGGCGTCGCACTATTTTTGGTGGGTCGTTGGTATGGGGCCAAGGCTTTGGGCTGGGTTGAAGGCAACATGGGCGAACTGCCAGCCATATATAAATGGACGGAACGCCTGGTTGATAAAGGTGGTTCGGCAATGGTGGTGCTGATGCCTGGCAGCAATATCGTCTGCCTACTTGTTGGGCACCGAAAAATGAGCCTGAAAAAGTTTGTTCCGTTGTTGATGCTTGGAATCGCTATCAAATTGGCGGTGCTGTGGCGCGGTGGAAAAGTTTTCGAAGAGCAAATCAAAGACTTTTTAAGTTACATCGAGAAGTATCAATGGTGGGTTGTCGGCTTTTTATTTATAGCCTCATCACTACAGTCAGTCCGTAAAGGGCGACCAAAATCTAATTAACCACTTACAAGAATCGGAGAAGCCATGGCTACAAAGAAAAAGAAGCAAGTAAAGAAGTCGGCTAAAAAAGTCAAGAAAGTAGCGAAAGTCAAAAAGCCGAAGAAATCTGGCACAACAGTAACTCTGGGCGGCAATCCAGTTTCAGTAAGCGGCAAATTGCCAACCAAAGGCAAGCCTGCGCCAAAGTTTTCGCTGACAACCAGCGCATTGCAAGATATTTCAAACAAAGATCTTGTGGGCAAAAGAGTTATCTTTAACATTTTCCCGAGCATCGATACCCCGACTTGTGCAACAAGCACTCGCAAGTTCAACGAGATCGCATCGTCGCTTGCCAACACAGAGATCTACTGTGTGTCGGCAGACTTGCCATTTGCGCAGGGCCGTTTTTGTGGTAGCGAAGGTTTGACAAATGTCAAGACTGCTTCGTCATTTCGTACGAACTTTGCTGCCGCTTTCGGCGTGAAGCTTACGAGCAGCGTGCTCAAGGGTGTGCTCGCCCGAGCAGTAGTCGTAATAGATGAAAAAGGCAAGGTTCTGCACACAGAACTTGTTGGCGAAATCGCCAGCGAGCCAAATTACGACGCGGCAATCAACTCACTTAAATAAAAAGTCTTTAAACTTTTTTAGATTCCAAGAAACTTGTCGAGTCCGAGGGTAAAACCCTTGTGCTCGGCAATTTTTTTGCATGCCAACACGACGCCAGGCATGAAGCTTGCGCGATCAATCGTGTCGTGACGAATTGTGAGTGTTTGGCCCTGTGTACCAAGAACAACTTCTTGATTGGCAACGACCCCGCGCATGCGAACTGCATGAATTGGAATATCTGCCGGGCCACGCGCGCCGCGCGCACCAGCAATCGCTTCGTGCGTCGTCGGGTCTTTCGCCCAAGTGCTGCTGGCTGCTGCCATTCGCTTGGCGGTTGAAATTGCTGTGCCCGATGGTGAGTCGGCCTTGCCGTCGTGGTGGATTTCTATGATTTCTGCAGTTTCAAAAAATGGTGCCGCAATCTCGGCGAAACGCATCATCAACACTGCGCCGATTGCAAAGTTTGGGGCAACGATGCAATTGCTGGCAGTAAAAATCTTGCCAAAATCAGCGATGTCTTGGTCGGTGAAACCAGTAGTGCCAACTACCGCGTGCATATTGTGCATTGCCAACCATGGCAAGTTCACGCGTGATGCAGCAGCGACGGTGAAGTCAACTGCAACATCTACTTTTGCATCGGCAAGTGCACGAAGATCTTTCGAAACCGTGACACCTTGAACTACAGAACCAGTTGAAGCAGTATCTACTGCAGCAACCAGCTCTAAGTTTTTATCGGCAGCGATAGCAGCGCAGACTGTTGCGCCCATTCGCCCCGCAGCGCCAATGACACCGACGCGGATTGTCATCTCAGCCGAGATCTCCGAGTTCGTTGCGCAAATCACGATCAAACTCTTCTTCAAAGCTCACGCTGACTGCATCTGATGAAACATTGCGGTCATTGTTGCGCGGGCCACGATCGTTGCGGTCGTTACGGTCGTTACGGTCTGGACGATTGTTTGAACGTGGACGATCGCTGTTACGCGGGCCACGATCATTTGAACGCGGACGATCGCTATTACGCGGGCCACGATCATTTGAACGCGGACGATCACCACGGTCTTGACGTGGTCCTCTGTCGCCAGAATCTGACGAACCGCCTGCTGAGCCCTTGATGACTTCGCCATCTGGACCAATCAAACTGAGGCTTACTTTGCCACGGTCATCAATGTCGTCGACTCGAACTTGCACTTCATCGCCGATGTTCAAGACATCTTCGACGCGTGCTACACGCTGGCCGTTACCGAGTTTCGAAATATGCACCAAGCCATCACGGCCAGGAAGAATATTTACGAATGCACCGAAAGCTGCAGTGTTGACCACGCGACCGGTGTAAACAGCATTGAGTTCTGCCGTCGGAGGATCAACAATTGCCAAGATGCGTGACTTCGCATCTTCAACTTTTGAATTGTCTGGTGAACCAATTGTGATGATTCCGGTTGCGCCGTCGTCAGACACGTTGATTTCAGCACCAGTTTCTTGCTGAATCGTGTTGATGACTTTGCCCTTTGGTCCGATTACTTCGCCGACTTTGTCAAGCGGAATTGTGAAGGTAACGATCTTTGGCGCACTTTCGTTGACAGTTGCACGAGGTGCACTGATCGCCGAGTTCATTACGTCAAGAATCTTCAAGCGTGCTTCTTTTGCCTGCTGCAAAGCTTTGGCCAAAACATCGCTCGGGATACCTTCGATTTTTGTGTCAAGTTGCAATGCAGTCACTGCATCTGCAGTGCCGGCAACTTTGAAGTCCATGTCGCCGAATGCATCTTCTGCACCGAGAATGTCTGTCAAGGCTGTGTACTTGCCTTGATCAAAGATCAGACCCATGGCGATACCTGCGACTGGCGCAACAATCGGCACACCGGCGTCCATCAAAGAAAGACTTGATGCACAAACTGAAGCCATTGATGTCGAACCGTTTGACGACAACACTTCGCTAACTAAGCGCAATGTGTATGCAAACTTTTCTTGGCTTGGTACAACAGGAAACAACGCGCGCTCAGCAAGTGCACCGTGGCCGATTTCGCGACGCTTTGGTGTACCGACTCGGCCGGTTTCTCCGTTTGCCCATGGGGCCATGTTGTAATCGTGCATGTAACGCTTGGATGTTTCAGGTGTGATCGAGTCGATCATCTGATTCATCTTTGGCATCGCCATTGTCAACACGTTGAGTACTTGAGTCTCGCCACGTTGAAACAAACCCGTGCCGTGTGCTGTCGAGATCAAACCAACTTCGGCCGAAACTGGGCGAAGATCTGCTGGTCCACGACCGTCGATACGAATGCCCTCGTCAACAACACGCTTGCGCACCAATTTCTTGGTCAACGAGCGAACAGCTTCTTTGATCTGCTTTTCTTGACCAGGAAACTTTTCAGCAAGTTCAGCAAGTGTCTCTGCTGTTGCTGCATCGGTTGCTGCATTGCGCTCACTCTTCAGAGCGATACGAATCGCCGGCTGAAGTTTGCTGGTGGCTGCGGCCTCGACTGCAGCGAAAAGCTCTTCGGTGTAATCAAGAACTGGGGTGTACTTGAGCGGTTCAATCGGACCGCGAGTCGCAATCACGCTGGCGACAAGTTGTCGTTGCAGTTTGATTGACTCTTTGATGAATTGCTTTGATGCTTCAAGCCCGCTTGCAATAACTTCTTCAGTTACTTTCGGTGCGCCATCTGCGTAGTAGGTGAAACTTTTTTCTGTTCCGCCTGCTTCAACCATCATCACGGCGACATCTCCATTGTCGAGTTCTCGACCTGCAACAACCAATTCGAACGTCGACTCTTCGCCTTCGGTGAATGTTGGATGTGCGATCCATGCGCCGTCTTGGCTAAATGCCAAACGCACTGCGCCGATCGGACCTTCAAATGGGATTCCCGAGATCATGAACGATGCGGATGCTGCGTTGATTGCCAGCACATCGTGCGGGTTCGTCTGATCTGCACCGATGACGGTGATTACAACTTGTGTTTCGTTGCGATATCCATCTGGAAACGCAGGACGCAACGGACGGTCTGTAAGACGACATGTGAGAATCGCTTGCTGACTTGGACGACCTTCGCGGCGGAAGAAAGAACCTGGGATCTTTCCGGCTGCGTATGCACGCTCTTCAACGTCAACTGTCAACGGAAAGAAGTCGATGCCGTCGCGCACGCCTTTTGCTGCGTTTGCTGTTGCAAGAACTGTCGTCTTACCGATTCGAGCTACTACTGCGCCTTGCGATTGCAAAGCGAATTTGCCTGTCTCAAACGACAGGGTCTTATCGGTACCTGAAACTGCACCGCTTACTGAAATGGCCTCGGCCATGATATTTCCTTTCGTGTCTGCGCCGCTTTTTTGCGGACTCGCAAACTTTTGTGCCGAACAAATTGTCGGTTCCCAGTTGGAAACCTCGCGAAGACTTCTTTCATCCGCGAAATGCTCAACTGACAACCAACGTCAAGTTGTTCGACTTTTTTATGTTTTGTTTATTTGTTTTCTATTAATTTGAATAACCTAAAAATTGTTTAACGACGCAAGTCAAGTGACTCAAGAAGTTTTCGATACTTCTCGATGTCGTTATCACGCACGTAATCAAGCATTCGGCGACGACGACCAACCATCATCAAAAGTCCACGACGTGAGTGGTGGTCTTTCACATGGCTCTTCAAGTGCTCGGTGAGACTGTTGATACGGTCAGTGAGAAGTGCAATTTGTACTTCTGGTGAACCGGAGTCTTTCGCGTGCTGTCCGTGTTTGCTGATGATGTCTTTTGTTGGGCTAATCGCCATTTTGGTTCTGCCTTTCGAAGTCTCACTGTCCGACTTTGCAAGCCGGTGAGAGATCTGGACGCCCCGACCTTTTGATCGTTGGCATCTCACCAGAGGTATTAGCCCTAGTGGACCCCTTCAATCTATGCCG
>CANKZL010000026.1 GCA_947488385.1 Acidimicrobiaceae bacterium
TAGCCCTTGCGCGAGACATTAAATTGGGCAGAACCTACGGCTGCTGGCGATGAAGGGTCGGGTCGGGAGAAACTTATCGCCATGCGACAAGATTAAACGCTATTTATAGTTCAATTGCGTCATTAGAGATGGCACTACCGCCCAACTCTTTCAAGACGCTGAGTGCCTCTTCGAGATTCGCAACTGGAATGATGCGAAGTTTTGAACCAGCGACGCGTCGAGCAGCACTCAACTCTTCTGCAGTCTGCGAACTAGGTACAAGAAAAATAGTTGCGCCAGTCGCTTTAACTGCAACAGTTTTTTGTCGCAAAGCACCAATCGCGCCAATCGACTCGTCGCCGTCAATTGTGCCTGTAGCCGCAACTTTGAGTCCGCCTGTGAGTTCGCCCGGCGTCAATTCATCCAGGAGCGCGAGAGTGAAAGATAAACCGGCTGACGGACCGCCAATTAAATCGGTGTTGATCCCCACTTCAAATGGCAAATCAACCTTTCGAGTGTCGGCAGGCCACACACCCATGATTGTTCGATTTGGATCGTCAGGGCTGACCATCAATTCAATTTTCTTTTTGACTGAATTCTCTGATTTGTGCGGAGTGATGGTTACTTCAACAACGTCACCAGGTGAGTAGTCGGCGATGATCGGCATCAAGTCAGAAAGCGTAGGGATCTCAATGCCGTCAAAAGCAGTGACCGTGTCACCGGGGTCGAGTTGTAAACAGGCGCTCAATGGTCTCGGTGTGTCTTCACAGACGAGTCTCTCGATAATTAGAGCACCATAAGAAATAGAAACGTCATAACCGAGTCGTCTGAGTGCGACATACTCGGCGATTTGTTTCGCCGTGGCCATTGCTTGAAACCCAAGTCGTCGTTGTTCGCTAGGTGTTGACTTTCCAAATTTTTCTTCACGATTCAAGACATCGACATCGGGATCTAGAACGCCGACGAGTGCGTCCAGCGCGGTCAGCTTTGATCCGTAGGCAGTAACAAACAAAATTGGCGCAGAAGTTTTATATCGCGTGACCTGACTTAATGCTTGCTTGTCAAAAGTAAATCGTGATGCAACTTGCTCTGCTGAACCTGGAGCTACTTCCCAATAATTTATTTTTACTATCGCAGATGTGATCATCGCGCCCGTGATGAGCCAAACAATTGTTATTAACGGTAGAGCCCACCACATGTTGCGTTGGCGTGGCGCAATAACGGTTTCCTGCTCAGCTGCGACCGTCGGCGATACGCTAGAAGGAGTTGTGGTTGTGTCGATACTCATGTCACTCACCGTCTTTGATGTTACGGTCAGGTCTAGCGCAATCATCATGCTGAGCATGATTGCTTTTTGGTTCGCAACCCGCGGTCGCACAAGGGCGCAATTCAAACCAGTGATGGTGCGAGTTGACAACAAGCGCCCAAATTTTTATAACCAACTTTCTAGAGAGCGCACTCTTAAATCGGCCGGCCTTCTTGGATTAAGTGGCTTAGCCATCGCAATCTTGTTCGCCGTCGTCTTATCGGTGTTGGCCACCTTCGTGTTTTCTTTACTCACGGGTTCTTTAGGAAACTGACGAATGAAGATCCTTGTAACTGGTGCAGACGGCTTTATCGGGTCGCACGTTGTTGAAACTCTTGTCAAGAGCGGGCATGAAGTTCGAGCATTCGTGCTCTACAACTCATTCAACTCTTGGGGATGGTTGGACGACTCAGACAAATCTGTTCGCGAAAGCATCGACGTCTTCGCTGGAGACATTCGTGATCCGCACGGGGTCGACAACGCTGTGTCTGGCCAAGATGTGATTTTGAATCTCGCGGCGCTGATTGCAATTCCTTATTCGTACCACTCACCCGACACGTATATAGATACGAATATCAAGGGCACGCTCAACATTTTGCAGGCGGCACGTCGACACGAAGTTTCGCGTGTGATTCAAACCTCCACTAGCGAAGTTTATGGAACTGCCCAATACATTCCGATTGATGAAAAGCATCCGCTTCACCCCCAATCGCCGTATGCCGCATCAAAAGTTGGCGCAGATCAACTCGCTTTGAGTTTTCATGCGTCGTTTAATACACCAGTTGGAGTTTTGCGACCATTCAATACATACGGACCACGCCAATCTGCTCGGGCTGTAATCCCAACAATCATTAGTCAACTCGCCACTGGACGTGAGGTAAAACTCGGTTCACTTTCACCAACGCGCGACTTTTCATTTGTGCAAGACACTGCCAACGGTTTTCTTGCCGCAGCAACGAGCGATGCGATCGTTGGCCAAACCGTCAATCTGGGCAGTGGCTTTGAAATTTCAATTCAAGAAACTGCTGAGACAATCGCCAAATTGATGAACGTCGAGCTCAAACTTGCCAATGATGAACAGCGTGTTCGACCTGAAAGCTCCGAAGTCGAAAGACTGCATGCCTCAATTCAAAAAGCCAAAGAAGTTTTGGGATGGCAACCACAATTAAAAGGACTTGAAGGCTTTAAGGCCGGACTGAAACAAACAATTGACTGGTTTTCGAATCCAATAAATCTGGCGCGTTACAAAGCAGATCGGTACAACCTCTAACTAGATGGCGACTCCCAAAACTTCGAAGCAAGAACTTCTTGCAGTTTTAAACTCAGTGCTTGGAAAATCTGCAGGCTCACCAATTGCTTTGCATGAGCCCAACATCGGCGATCACGAAAACGAACTGGTCGCGAAATGCCTGAGTTCAGGCTGGGTATCGTCTGTTGGCCAATACATCACAGAATTTGAAACTGGCCTCGCAAAATTCACAAAAGCCGCGCATGTCATTGCAATTGTTAACGGCACCGCCGCACTGCACTTGGCATTACACGCAGTTGGCGTAAAACCTGGTGATGAAGTCATCGTTCCTACATTGAGTTTTGTTGCAACTGCAAACTCGGTTTCCCATTGTGGGGCGATCCCCCATTTCGTCGACAGTGATGGCGACGCATTGGGCCTCGATCCAATTGCATTGCGCGCACACTTAAGTGCAAATACTTCGATCAAAGACAACCAGCTCTTTAATACAAAGACTGGGCGACGAATCAGTGCGCTAGTGCCGATGCACACTTTTGGTCATCCAATGCAAATTGCAAAATTGGTTGAAGTCGCGAGTGAATTCAAGTTGACGATCGTCGAAGATGCCGCTGAATCACTCGGCAGTTTTGTTGGCAATGCACACACCGGAACTTTTGGCAAGTGCGGTGTATTAAGTTTTAACGGCAACAAGACAATAACCACTGGTGGTGGTGGTGCAATTCTGACCAATGACGCAGAGCTCGCCAAAAAGATTCGACATCTAGCTACAACGGCGAAACTTGCGCACGATTGGGAGTACATCCACGATGCAGTCGCATTTAATTATCGCATGCCAAATATCAACGCTGCACTCGGTTGTGCACAACTTGATCGACTTGACTCATTCTTAGAAGCAAAACGTAAGCTCGCAACAAAATACTCCGAGGCTTTTGCAGAATGTGACACGCTGAGTTTCGTCGCCGAACCAAACGGCACGACATCAAATTATTGGCTTAACACAATTCGACTGAACACCCCAGATTTGCAAACTCGAGACGAGTTGCTCAGCGCCGCACGTGCAGATGGCTACTTGTGTCGACCAGCATGGAACTTGCTGCACACTTTGCCGATGTACCTTGACGCTCCGCGCGCAAACTTGCCGGTGGCGCAAAAACTTTGGCAATCATTGATCAACATTCCAAGCAGTGCGCGACACTGTTTAGGCGACATCTAGTGCGTAGAAAAATTTGCTTTGTAACCGGAACTCGCGCCGAATATGGCTTGCTACGACCAGTTATGAATCTCTTAAAAACAGACTCTGAAGTTGTTTTTCAATTAGTCGTCACGGGCTCACATTTGTCAGAGCGCCATGGCGAGACCGTCAATGAAATTGAGGGTGACGGCTTTACTCCAGATGCCAAGCTGGCGGTAGATCTCTCAAACGATTCTCGAGTTTCTGTAGCTGTCGCTATGGCAAATACGGCCGCTCAGATGGCTGAGACTTTTTCACGGCTCGCGCCAGATCTGATTGTCGTTCTTGGCGACCGCTACGAAATTTTGGCAACTGCGCAAGCAGCACTCATCTTGGGTATCCCCGTTGCTCATATTCACGGCGGCGAAGTAACGACTGGGGCTTTTGACGACAGTATCCGCCACGCAATTACAAAAATGTCAAATTTGCACTTTGTCGCCGCTGACGAATACGCACGACGCGTAATTCAACTTGGGGAACAACCAAACACTGTCTTCAATGTTGGCTCTCTCGGGGTTGAAATTGCTTTAAGTGAACAACTTTTAACACAACAAGAACTGAATGCCAAGCTAAATCTTGAGTTGAAGAATCCAATTCTGCTTATTACTCATCATCCGACTACTAATTCGGTCACTTCGACAACTTCTGAAATAGCGGAGCTTCTCGCAGCGCTTAAGTCTTTTTCGTTCTGCACGATTATTTTCACAGGAGCAAACGCAGATCCAGGCAATCATGCAATTACTGAGATGGTCAATAACTTTGTGGCCGAGGACCCTAAAAAACGCTCGGCACACAAATCACTTGGCCAGAAAAATTATTTGAGCCTGATGAAGATTTGTGCTGCAGTCGTCGGCAACTCTTCAAGTGGAATTATCGAAGCTCCGGCATTTGGTGTTCCGACGGTCAACATCGGCAGTCGGCAAGATGGTCGTCTTCGAGCAGATTCAATCATTGACGTCGCAACAAACCGTGACCAAATCAAAACGGCAATTGAGACCGCGCTCTCGTCAACGTGGCAAGAGCGTTGCGCGAAACAAAGAATGCAATATCGCGGTCACGACACTGCGCAACGTATTGCCGATACTCTAAAAACTGCTGCGACTAATCCACAAAAAACCTTCTTTGATATCTCGTGACAAACATGATGCAACCTCACAAAACTTTTCTGATTGCTGAAGCTGGAGTCAACCACAATGGCTCGATTGAATTGGCGCACAAACTCGTAGACGCCGCAGTCATGGCTGGCGCAGATGCTGTGAAATTTCAATCTTTTGTGGCTTCGTCGATCGTTACTGCTGGTGCAAGCAAAGCCGAGTATCAGATCAGCAACACTGGCTCCAAAGAATCACAACTAGAAATGCTGAAGAAGCTAGAGCTATCTCATGCCCAGCAACGCGAACTGTTTGAGTATTGCAAAAATAAGGGTATTAAATTTCTTTCTACACCGTTCGATAGTGCGAGTTTGAATTTTCTGACTTTTGATCTTGGCCTCGAGACAATCAAAGTTGGGTCAGGAGAACTTACAAACGCTCCATTTTTGTTTGAAGTGGCGCGATTGGCTAAAAACATAATTCTCTCGACCGGCATGAGCACATTAGATGAGGTGACTGATGCGCTGGGTGTAATCGCGTTCGTAATGACCGGCAGCAAGAATCCATCTATGAGTTCTTTTAAGTCAGCACTCTCTAGTTCTGAGGGTAAAAAGGCTGTTTCTTCGAAAGTTACTTTGCTGCATTGCACAACTGACTACCCGACAGTCCCGAGCGATGTAAATCTGCGAGCAATGTTGACGCTCCGCGAAGAATTCGACTGCCAGGTTGGCTTTTCAGATCACTCTGTTGGTATTCATCTTGCAGTCGCGGCCGTAGCAATGGGTGCAACAGTAATTGAAAAACACTTGACAATTGACCGCGACTTGCCGGGCCCCGACCATAAAGCGTCGCTTGAACCAAACGAATTTAAAAATCTCGTTGACCAAGTAAGGGATCTTGAAAACGCGTTCGGTGATGGCACAAAACGACCAACTGAAATTGAACTTAAAAACAAAAAGATTGCTCGACGAAGTTTGGTTGCCTCAAAAGCAATTAAAGCCGGTGATGAATTCACGTCAGAAAATGTCTCTATCAAACGACCGGGCACGGGTCGATCGCCGTTTGAGTATTGGTCGCTGCTCGGAACTAAAGCAACATCAGACATAGCCGAAAACGAAGTCATTCCGTAATGAGCGACACCAAAACATACTTAATTGCCTGCGGGGGGCACGGCCGAGTTGTACTTGATGCTTTGTTGTCAAGCCAACAAACTATTCACGGAGTGGTTGACGCGAACATCGCCATTGGCACAGAAATTTTCGGCGTCAAGGTTGTCGGCGGTGATGACGTCATTAAGTCTTTTGATCCACAATTGACGAAACTAGTTAACGGCTTTGGGTCAACGGGCAGCAGTAGAAAGCGCATAGAAACTTTCGAGCACTGGTCTAAGTCTGGTTTTAAATTTCGTGGCGTGATTCATAAAGCAGCGTCAATTGGCGCAGAATGCAAAATTGCTGATAGCGCACAGATAATGGCCGGAGCGGTCTTACAAAATCGCGTCAGCGTCGGCGAAAATGTTGTGATCAACACTCGAGCATCAATTGATCACGACGTCGTCATCGCCGATCATGCCGTAATTTCGCCTGGTGCAATTATTTCTGGCTCGGTAAAGATCGGTCACGGAGCATTTGTCGGAGCCGGAGCAGTCATTATTCAAGGCATTGAAATTGGCGATAACTGTGTAATTGGTGCTGGTGCTGTTGTGCGCCACAATGTAAAACCAGCAACCACCGTCGTGGGGAACCCTGCAGCACAATTAGAATAGAAGCAATGTCTAATTGGCGAGATGCTCTCGTTTCGAGTTCGACCTCACTGCGTCAAACCATCGAAGCCATCACTAACGGCAACTTGCAAATTGCCCTTGTCGTAGATGCGAACAACAAACTTTTGGGCACGGTCACCGATGGTGATATTCGTAAAGCAATTCTTGCCGGAAAAGATTTAGATATAACGGCCGAAGAAGCGATGCGCCGAGAGCCAATAACCAGCGCTGCAAAAACTCCCCGTGCTGCGATTTTAAAATTAATGCGTGAAAAGCGAATCCATCAGATGCCATTGCTAGACGATCTTGGCCGAGTAGTAGATGTACTCACAGTTGACGACATGATTGGCGCGCACCAGAAACCGAACGCCGTGGTGATTATGGCGGGCGGACTTGGCACGCGACTTCACCCACTCACCCAAGACACGCCAAAGCCGATGCTCAAAGTGGGCGGAAAACCAATATTAGAAACGATAATTCAATCTTTTGTAGATCAAGGCTTCGTTAATTTTTTTGTCTCGCTGAATTACAAAGCAGAAGTCATCACAAATTATTTCGGTGATGGCTCACAGTTGGGTGCGACAATCAACTATCTCCATGAAAAGTCACGGCTGGGGACCGCTGGAGGTCTCTCGCTCCTTCCGCAAAACGTTCATGCGCCAATCATCGTGATGAACGGCGATCTTTTGACTCGAATCTCTGTTGATGCACTTCTTGACTTTCATGAGCGCGAAAGTGCAGTGGCGACAATGGTTGTACGTGAAGACCACTACCAAGTTCCCTACGGCGTGGTTGAAGTGGACGGAACCCAAATTGTTGGCGTTGAAGAAAAGCCAATTCAACGCCACTTGGTTAATGCAGGCATTTATGTAATCAGTCAAACGGGTCTAGAAAATATCCCAAATGACACTTTTTACGACATGCCAACTCACTTTGCGAAACTTTCTGCAAACGGACATCGCACAGCCGCATTTCCGCTTCATGAATACTGGGTTGATATTGGTCGCCTAGACGAACTCGAACGCGCTCAGCGAGAATGGCCACAGGAACTTCAGTGAAAGTTGCTGTAGTTGGTGCAGGCTCAATCGGACAAAGACACCAACGATTACTTCAAGAGCTCGGACATGAGGTTGTTGTCGTTTCTAAAAGTTCAAAATCAGCAAAATATAAATCACTCACAGATGCGCTCGCTCAAGAACATTTCGAATACGTAGTACTGGCAAGCCCAACATCGCAACACTTTGAAGATCTCCGTGTTTTGATCGAAAGAAACTTTATAGGTTCTGTGCTGGTTGAAAAACCAATCTTTGATCGGTCAGAAAAACTAAAACCGAATCGCTTTAAGCTTTTGGCTGTTGGCTACAACTTGAGATTTCATCCAGCGATAATCTGGCTGCAAGAAACCCTCCCACAACTCGGAGCAGTATCTTCAGTCAACTTTTACGTTGGACAATATTTACCAACTTGGAGACCAGACAGCGACTATCGAACTTCAAGTTCAGCAAAAACTGACTCGGGCGGTGGCGTTTTGCGCGACTTAAGCCATGAATTAGATCTGGTTCAACATGTTTTTGGAGACTGGAAGAAAATTACGGCGATTGGCGGCAAATTTAGTGACCTTGAGATTGAAACTGATGACACGTTTTCAATTTTATTGCAAACTGATCGATGCTCTGCAGTGT
>CANKZL010000027.1 GCA_947488385.1 Acidimicrobiaceae bacterium
AGAAATGCCAAGGGTATTTTGACCAATCAGCATCGCGCTTTTCAACAAATGAGTCGCGACCTTCTGTGGCTTCTTGAGTCATGTAGGCGAGCCGCGTCGCTTCGCCGGCAAAAATCTGCTGTCCGACTAGGCCATCATCGATTGCGTTGAAAGCAAACTTAAGCATGCGCTGAGCCATTGGACTCTTTGCATTTATTTCTTTTGCCCACTCGAGTGCAACGCGCTCAAGGTCGGCGTGGGGGACAACCGCATTCACCATGCCCATTCGATGAGCATCGTCGGCTGAATATTCGCGACCAAGAAAGAAAATTTCGCGTGCAAACTTTTGACCGACCTGTCGGGCAAGATATGCCGAACCAAAGCCTCCGTCAAAACTGGCGACGTCAGCGTCGGTCTGTTTGAATTTGGCGTGCTCTTTGCTCGCCAAAGTTAAGTCGCTGACGACGTGCAAACTGTGTCCACCACCGGCCGCCCAACCTGGCACGACACAGATAACGATTTTTGGCATGAAGCGAATAAGTCGCTGAACTTCGAGAATATGCAAACGTCCAGTGCTTGATTTGTTTTCGTCTCCGTCTTCGTATTGATAGCCGTCTGCGCCACGAATTCGCTGATCGCCACCACTGCAAAAAGCCCAACCCCCATCTTTTGGTGATGGGCCGTTGCCGGTTAAAAGTACGCAACCAACGTCTGTTGTTTGACGTGCGTGATCTAGCGCTCGATAAAGCTCGTCAACCGTGCTCGGACGAAAAGCATTGCGCACTTCAGGGCGATTGAACGCAACCCGAACTGTGCCGTGGGCTTTTGCCCGATGGTAAGTGATGTCACGAAATTCAAAACCTGGAACCTGAGTCCATTGAGTTGGGTCAAAGATTGCTGAAACGCTCACATCTATATTGTGGCAGCGCGCGAGGCGAATTCGGGTCGCGACTCTAAAAATTGTCGTTCCCACTGTGCGCTTGCGCCATCTGATTGTCGCTTGGTTTGCGGTTCGGGAACCAAGTCAATCGGCGTATCGATATGACTCATGATGCGACGCACGGTTGAATCCATATCGCGGGTTAGTTGTTCGTAAGTCACATGCAGGGGAGAGATCGAGAGTTTTGCAAAGTAAGCATCCCAATTTTTATTAGCAGTTGAAATTGTCTCAAGAGCGTTGACGATTGCTTGTTCGTCATAAATTGGTTCACGCATCGCCGACATGTTGCTGTTCCATTGGTTGGACTGTTCGGCCCGAACGAGTGAGATAGCTTGACGCACTTCGTTGTCTCGTGTGATGCGCACCCATTTGATTGGTGCGCCCCAATGGCTCGCGTCAAGACCGCGTTGCAGCATGTGTTCGTCGTATTGATTGAAGTGCATCTTGATGCCGAACACGCCGTTAGATGTGGTGTTGATTGCCGCCGCGCGATCAAGATATTGCCGCCACGAGGAGTCAGAAAAGTATTCGATGTTTCGCCAGGCGTTTCTGCCTGTGGCTTTGCGAAGTGCCCCGATCACGACGCCTTTGAGATTGAGCTTCGGCAGACTGTTTTCGTTGCGAAAATTCGTGAAGTTCTTTGTGTGAATGTTCAAGTACTCCATCGGCATTCCTGCCATACCTGTCGCCCGTAAAATTGAACACAGCAGGGTCGATCCCGTGCGATGCACTGAGGCAATTGCGAGCAGGCAAGTTGTCGCTGGTCGATCCGGAATTTTGCTCTGCTGCATGTTTACATTCTGACAGTTCGCACTGGTAGCGTCGTGATTCGCATATCTGCAGAAATTTTCAACAGTATTTGAACAGTAATTGCCTAGGAGAGACCAGATGACCGATTTACTCAGCCGCGAAGAGTGGACAAAGCGAGCCTCGCAAAAAGTGGCTCGCACCCAACTATTTATCAACGGCAAATTTGTGGACGCCGCGAGTGGCAAGACGTTTGAATCGATCAATCCGCGTGATAATTCAATTGCTGCCGTCGTTGCAGAAGGCGACAAAGAAGATATTGATCGTGCGGTTGCTGCGGCCAGAAAGTCTTTCACCGCAGGTGTGTGGAGCGAGATGGCGCCGGTTCAGCGCAAGAACATTATGTTGCGTTGGGTTCAGTTGATGCGTGAAAATATCAATGAACTCGCGCTGCTTGAGACGATGGATGTCGGCAAACCAATCGGCGACTCGGTGAATGTAGACATTGAATCTGCGGCCAATAACCTGCAGTGGTTTGCCGAGACAATCGACAAGATGTACGGCCAAGTCGCACCAGTGCAACGCGATGCAGTCGCATTGATCGAACGTGAGCCACTTGGCGTAGTGGGTGCCGTTGTGCCGTGGAACTATCCGTTGATTATTTCTTCATGGAAAGTTGGCGCGGCGCTTGCCGGCGGTAATTCTGTGGTGCTCAAGCCAGCTGAACAGTCGCCGTTGTCAGCGCTGTTTTTTGCCGAACTCGGCACACGTGCTGGTTTACCCGATGGTGTATTGAATGTGGTTCCTGGTTTTGGGCCGACTGCTGGTGAATCGTTGGGTCGACACATGGATGTCGACAAACTTGCGTTCACTGGTTCTACAGAAGTTGGCAGATACTTCTTGAAATATGCGGCCGAGAGCAACGGCAAATCAGTTTCGCTCGAACTTGGTGGCAAGACTCCACAAATCGTTTTGAGCGACTGTGCCGATCTTGATGCGGCTGCTTCGTCGATTGCCTGGGGTGTCTTTTATAACTCCGGTCAAACATGCCATGCCGGTACTCGGTTGGTTGTCGAAAAAGCGGTTGAAGAAGAGTTGCTAGAGAAAATTACTCAAGTTGCAAAATCAATTCAGCCTGGCGATCCATACGATCCGACAACCGCGATGGGCACGATCGTAGATAAAACCCAGTTTGAGCGAGTGCTGGGCTACATCGACATCGGCAAAAAAGAGGGCGCAAAAATTTTCTCCGGTGGCGACAAGACAGAGCCAGTGAAGAACGGAGTATTTATTCAGCCGACCGTGTTTCAAAACGTGAAGCCAGGAATGCGAATCGAACGCGAAGAAATCTTCGGCCCAGTTTTGGCATCAATTGCAGTTGAGAGCGCAGACGAAGCAGTTCGTGTCGCCAACGACACTCAATATGGTTTGGCTTCGGCGATCTGGACACGTGACATTACGAAAGCCCATCGAATTGCTCGTAAGTTGCGCACCGGCACGGTTTGGGTGAATACTTTTGACAAGGGCTCAATCACAACACCGTTTGGCGGATTCAAACAATCCGGCACTGGTCGTGATCGTTCGATGCATTCAATAGAGGGCTACACCAATCTCAAGACGACTTGGATACAACTATGAGCACTACAAAACGAAATTGCGGTTTCATCGGACTCGGACACTTGGGTGTTTACCTAGCGGCGAGCTTGGTTCGTGCGGGTCACAATGTGACGATTACCGATCTCAACAAGTCGCTCGGTGATGGTCTGGTAGCAAAGGGCGCGAAGTGGGCGAACAGTGCAAAAGAAGTTGCCCAAGCATCTGAAGTTGTGTTCACGTGTTTGCCTTCACCGCGCGCTATTGATTCGGTAGTCAACGGCGAAAACGGTGTGTTCTCGGGTTTGGCAAAAGGCGCAACCTGGATTGACATGAGCACCAATGATCGAAGCGAGACGTTGCGCCTCGGCGAAATTGCCGCAAAGTTGGGATTCAACACGCTTGAATCGCCAGTTACTGGTGGCGTGCACAAAGCAGCCGAGGGTGATATCACAGTTTTGGTAGGCGGAGACCAAAAAATATTTGCCGCACATAAAGAATTGCTTGAAGCTATGGGCAAGCCGGTTATTTACGTTGGCGAACTCGGTAGCGCAGCCGTAATCAAAGTAATCACAAACATGCTGGCCTTCATTCATCTTGTTGCATGTGGAGAAGCTTTGATGCTGGCAAAGAAAGGTGGCATTGATCTCGGTATTGCGTATGAAGTGATCAAGAACAGTTCGGGCAATAGTTTTGTGCACGAAACAGAAGGTCAAGTTATTTTGAACGGCAGTTACGACATCGGTTTCACGATGGATCTTGCGTTGAAAGACATGGGTTTTGCGATGGAGTACGGTCGCAAGTTTGGGGTACCTCTTGATGTGGCAAGCACCGTGCAACAAGCATTTGTTCGCGCAAAGTCGCAATACGGCGGCGATGTTTGGTCAACACAAGTTGTAAAACTTCTTGAAGACGCGCTTGGCACAGACTTGCGGGCGCCGGGGTTCCCAGAACGATTGCAATAGTTCAAAAAAATGGATCTTGAGCAGACTGCTCGTCATGATCTAGTTGTCGCGTTTCGTTGGGCGGCACGACTCAACATGCACGAAGCGGTTGCCAATCACTTCAGCGTCGCTATTTCTGATGATGGTCAGAAGTTTTTGATCAACCCGGCAGGTCGACACTTCTCTCAGATGCAGATGAGTGATTTGGTATTGCTTGATGCCAGCAGAAATGATTTAGGCCTTTTGCCATCTACTGATGTAGATCCAACTGCGGTAAATCTGCACGGACAGATACACAAGTTGCTGCCGGATGCGAAGTGCATTTTGCACACGCACATGCCATACACGACTGCGCTGGCGTGTTTAGAAGACTTTGAGTTTTTGATGTTGGATCAAAATGCGTGTCGCTTCTATCAACGCATTGCCTATGACCGCGACTATGCAGGAATGGCTCTAGAAGTGGGCGAGGGCGAAAGAGTCGCCAAAGTTCTGGGTAAGTCGCGAAATGTTTTGTTCTTGGCTAATCACGGCGTGATTGTTGTTGGCAGTTCGGTGGCCCAAGCGTTTGATGAGCTCTACTACCTAGAGAAAGCTGCGCAACTTCAAGTGCTCGCATTGTCAACTAATCGTAAACTTGAGTTGATTTCAAACGAGATTGCGTCGATGGTTTGTAAGCAATGGCTAGAGTATCCGAACGGTGCAAAGTTGCACTTTGAAGCGCTAACACAAATTCTTGAGAAAGAAAATCCTGAATTCAAAAACTGAAAGGTAGAAGAAATGAAAGCTGCAGTCTGTCGTGAGTTTGGTAAACCACTTGTCATCGAAGAAGTAAATCTCGCCAAACCTCAGGCCAGCGAACTGCGTGTGAAGATTTTGGCTACCGCAATTTGCCACAGCGACATTTCTTACGCAGACGGCGCATGGGGCGGCACACTGCCGGCCATTTTCGGACACGAAAGCGTCGGGGTTGTCGAAGAAGTTGGGGCGGGCGTAAGTTCTGTCAAAGTTGGTGATCAGGTGGTTGTCACGCTGATTCGTTCATGCGGCCACTGTCGCGGCTGTTCGCGTGGCATGCCCGTAACTTGTGAGACGTCATTTCCGTTAGACGCTAAAAGTCCGCTTACGTCCAAGTCGGGCGAGTCAATTGTGCAAGCAATGCGCACCGGCAGTTTTGCCGAATACGTTGTAGTGCATGATTCTCAAGTCGTGGTTATTTCAAGAGATATCAAAGCCGCCAGCGCGTCGCTTTTGGCCTGTGGTGTGATTACTGGTTTTGGTGCGGTCACGAACACCGCAAAAGTTGAACCAGGCAGTCATGTTGTCGTAATTGGTGCAGGCGGAGTTGGTCTCAATTCGGTGCAAGGTGCACGAGTCAGTGGAGCGCGATCGATTACTGCTGTTGATCTTTCAGATTCAAAGATTGATGCTGCCAAGAAGTTTGGTGCAACTCATGGCGTGAACTCAGGCAATCAAGATGTGGCAAAACGTGTTTTAGAGATCACCGATGGTCGCGGCGCTGATTATGTGTTCGTTACTGTTGGTGCGAAACAGGCCTTCGACTCGTCATATGGCTTACTCGCAAAATCTGGCACGGTTGTGCTTGTGGGAATGCCGGCCAACGGCGTTATGTCAGAAATTGACCCTGGCACGATGGCGGCATACAGCCAAAACATTCTTGGCTCAAAGATGGGGTCAGCGCGGATACAAATCGATATACCAAACTTGATCTCGCTATACGAGCAGGGCCGATTGAAACTAGATGAGTTGGTGACTAAGACGTACAATTTAGAAGAGATAAACGAAGCGATAGCCGCAGTTAAGCGTGGCGACGCTTTGCGCAACGTCATTGTTTTTAACTAGTTCGTAAACTCAAAAGAAACAGAGCAAGCAGCGATGAAGATTGAAAAACTTCAAACATTCGTGGTGGGTAATCCGCCCCCACGTACAGGCGGTCGTTATTTCATTTTCGTAAAACTGACCACCGATACGGGTGTCACTGGCATCGGAGAAATTTACACAGCTACCTATTCGCCGCAAATAGTTTGCAAAGTGGCTGAAGATATGTTTGCTCGTTACATTTTCGGAACTGATCCGTTTCATATTGAAAAAATGTGGCGCCGAACCTATGGCTCGGGCTTTTCACATCGCCCAGACTTCAGCACGGCAGGAGTTGTAAGCGGTCTCGAGATGGCGATGTGGGATATCTGTGGCAAAGACACAGGCAAACCGGTCTACGAGTTACTTGGTGGTCAAGTTCACGATCGGTTGCGTTGCTACACGTACTTGTATCCATCACATGAGTTTGATGCACACTCTGACCATCCGCTTTATAGCGACCCAGATCTTGCAGCTGAGGCTGCCGTGCGCGAAGTTGAGCGCGGTTTTACTGCGGTGAAACTTGATCCTGCCGGACCATATTCGGTTTACGACGGACGTCAACCTTCGTTGGCGACGATTGATCGAAGCGTGCGGATGGTTGCTGCAATTCGAAAAGCAGTTGGTAATCGCGCCGATATTTTGTTTGGAACACACGGCCAGTTCACCGCTTCTGGTGCAATTCGTTTGGCTAAACAACTTGAGCCTTATGACCCGATGTGGTTTGAAGAGCCGATTCCACCTGATGCGCCAGAAGAGATGGCCAAAGTCGCAGCCCACACGAGTATTCCGATTGCCACTGGCGAACGTCTCACTTCAAAATATGAGTTTGCACATTTGTTGCGCGTTGGTGGGGCGTCGATTATTCAGTTGGCAACGGGTCGTTGCGGCGGCATTCTCGAAGGCAAAAAAATCGCATCAATCGCCGAGACGTATCACGCACAAATTGCACCGCATCTTTATTGTGGACCGATTGAAGGTGCGGCAAATATTCAGTTGAGTACATGCACGCCGAACTTCTTAATTCTTGAAAGCATTCAAGACTGGGGTGGTTTCCACGCCAAGATTCTGAAAAAACCAATTCAGTTCGACAGCGGCTATGTGATTCCATCTAAAGAGCCAGGTCTAGGTGTTGAGTTGAACGAAGAAGTTGCACTTGCTCATCCGTATACAGGCACCGATCTGCATCTAAATGAGCGTCAGACACCAGCTGATCTGAGTTAAATTCAAGTCATGACAAGTTCTTCAGAAGTTTCAACGATTACCTTCCGCGCAGGGGAGATCGCAGCATCAGAACTCGCCGCCAAACCTCTTGGTCAACCGTCGGCAGAGCCTCTAACCGGCGAGATCATGACGCGAGCGAAAGTATTTCTCGACAACGAAACAGTCACAGCCGGCACTTGGGAGTGCGAGGTTGGCGCATCGCGTTGGGAGTTCACGACTCGCGGTGAAGTTATTTATGTTTTGTCGGGCCGCATGACCGTGCACCAAGACGGTGGCGAGGCTGTTGAACTTACTGCTGGCTCAAGTTGCATCTTTCCGATTGGCTGGAAAGGTAAGTGGACGGTTCACGAAACTCTGCGAAAAGTTTTCGTCGTCTATCGCAATAAATAATTAAGTCAACAGTGGAGCTGGGGGGAATCGAACCCCCGTCCATCAGCCGTTGAGCGCCCGTGATACGACTATTCCCACTTTGTCGCTACGCAGCAACGCCGGCGGGTCGGTTACGAGTGCACTAGGTGCACAAGTCGCGATTCGTCTTTCCGAATTGTCATTGGTCTTTTCCAACGTCAGCATTCTTTCTTGCTGTCATTCCCCGCTTCTGTTGCCGGGCTGCGGTGAATTGGCCCCGTGCGACCTTGCGGCTCACGGTTGCTCTCCTACCGCTTAATTAGGCGGCGAGAGCGAACTGCTTGTTGGCAGTTATTTTTTTGCCCCGTTTAACGAGTCTGAGCAACTCGAGTCGCACGCTCGAACATCGAATCTGACGTCGAAACCTGTCAGCCCCTTTGAACTTACGTAACA
>CANKZL010000028.1 GCA_947488385.1 Acidimicrobiaceae bacterium
GACTCTATGACGTCACTTCTGGATCAGTTCGCCTCGACGGCAAAGATGTTCGCGATTTAACTGGCGTCTCGCTTCGCGCAGCAATCGGCGTAGTTTCACAAGACTCACACATGTTTCACGAATCAGTCAAGTCGAATTTGTTATATGCCCAGCCCAATGCGACACACGAACAAATCGTTTCTGCATGTCATGCAGCAAAAATCCACGATGTAATTGCCGCACTACCTGACGGTTATGAAACAATCGTCGGCGAACGTGGTTATCGACTTTCGGGTGGCGAAAAACAACGACTAGCAATCGCAAGGTTGTTGCTAAAAAATCCAGCCGTGATGATTCTTGATGAAGCCACAAGTCACCTTGACAACGAGAGTGAGGTTTTGGTGCAAAATGCTCTCGACACGGCGATGAAAAATCGCACTTCACTTGTGATTGCACACAGGCTTTCGACGATCCGTGATGCCGATCGAATTGTCGTGATCAACAATGGCCTGATCGAAGAACAAGGCACTCATGACCAACTGATGGCAACCAACGGGCTCTACGCTGCCCAAGTTCGTGCCGGCGAGAGTTCGGATACAAACTAAAACTAGGCTCGTCTCACATGGCTGAGTTTGTTGACATAGCAAGTGACCTTAGGTTCCCTGAGGGGCCAGTTGCATTGCCTGACGGCAGTGTTGTGCTCGTCGAAATGATGAGTCGTTGCATAACTCGAATCATGCCCGACATGACAAAACAAATTGTTGCTGAAATTGCTGGAGGGCCAAATGGTCTCGCACTCGGGCCTGATGGCGCGCTCTATTTGTGCAATAACGGCGGATCATTTTCGAAACAGGTTTTCAATGGCATCACTTACCCCGGACCGTTTGATCCAAAGACATATATCGGCGGTCGCATTCAGCGCGTCGACTTAAATTCTGGCGAAGTCACCGACCTCTACACGCATTGCGATGGTCACGAGTTGCGCGGACCCAACGACATAGTTTTTGATGCTCACGGTGGCATGTGGTTTACAGAACACGGAATTCGTCATGGCCGTGTCTTTGACCTAACTGGTATCTACTATGCAAAAACTGATGGTTCGCTGATTCGCGAAGTCATCTTTCCATGTCAGGCACCAAATGGCATTGGTCTTTCACCTGATGGTGAAACGCTTTACTGGGCAGAAACATTTAATGGTCGGGTATTCAAAGCGAAGATTACCGGTGAGGGCGAGGTCGAAAAATTCAGCTCTCGAGATCCACGCAACTGTCTGGCTGGTTTACCAGGGCTGCAATATCTCGACTCGCTCGCAGTCGACAGTGACGGCAATGTTTGTGTAGCGACATTGATGAACGGTGGCATAACTGTGATTTCGCCAACTGGCGAAATTCTCGAACACATCGCAACTAACGATCCGATCACGACAAATATTTGTTTTGGTGGCCCTGAGTTGCGAACTGCATACATCACGCTTTCAGGTCTCGGAAAACTCGTGTCTATGACCTGGCCGCGCCCGGGCCTGAAACTTAATTTCTAGTCAGCGATCCAATTGCCGTGAAAGCCATTTGGCACTCGGGCGGGCAAACTCACGACCGCCACTGGCTCACCACAAAAATCTTGCGCGTTCAGCACCACAAGATCTGACAGATCAGTTTCAGTGTTATGACGCAGTGCCATCACATAACCGTCGTCTTCAGACTTTGAGTTTTCGCGTGGCACAAACACCGGCTCGCCGTAGCCAAAATTCGCACCGTCATGTCGCACTTGGGTTGTTTTCTTTGCGAGATCTTGTTTGATCAAGTCTGCTTGTCTGAAAACATCTGAGATTCCCGCGAAGTAGCCAAAATCATGCTTGAGGCCAAGTAGCGATTCGTTCATCCGCGGAAACTCTTGCGGGCGGTCGTCAATGCGTTCTTGTTTGGCTTTCCCCGTTTGAGGATTCAAAATCCAACGATCCAAAGTCGGCAAGCCCTCGTTTGGTCCACGTTGTTCAACATCAAACATTTTGTCGTGGCGCGCCGCGTCTAAAACGACCGTGCCATCTGGTGCATCGTAAGCGTTTAACGGATGAAAGATATAGCAACTATCTATCTCGACCCACTTAATGTCGGCCGCCACACCTTCGCGCGGAAGCAAACCGACGCGCGCTGTGTAATCAGCATTCCATATATAAGGAAACGACCGTCCTGACATCGCCAACTCGAGATTGAACAAACAAGGCAAGTCAAAGATCAAGACGTATTTTTCAGTCAAGGCACAGTCGTGCATCATCGGGCCACCAGGCAGCGCAATATCTAAATTGCGACGGACTTTTCCATCTACACCGACAACGAGATATTGAACTTGATTACCCCAACCCCACCAATACGCCATCACGTGCAACTCGCCCGTACGCGGATCACGCTTCGGGTGCGCAGAAAAAGCCTGCGGCAATGTATTCGCAAAATTAGAAACACGAACAGTCTCGAGCTCGTAATTCATCTCGATTGGCGGTGAACCACCTTCGACTAATGCCCAAGTTGCACCAGCATGACCGATCACATTTGTATTCGACGCAAATTGTGCATGATCAGCAGGCCAGTCTGACGGCGGCGCTTGTTCGCCAAGACTCTTGGCGACGTTACGATCGCGCACCCAACGATTGCGATACCACTTAGCCTCACCATTATTCAACTGAATGCCGTGAACCATTCCTGAACCGAGAAACCAGTGATATTTTTCAGGATCAACTTGCCCAATTGGGTTTGGTCCATTGCGCAGATAGCGGCCGTTCAACTCATTTGGCAGAGTGCCCGTAACTTTCAAGTCGAAAGCTGTTGTCTCAACGTCAACTGGTGCCAAGTTGCCCGACAAGAATGGGTTGCTTGATGTGCGAAGTGTCGAAGTATTCGTCATAGCCAAAATGCTAGCCACTTGGGCGTAGCGTTAATACCTATGTGGGGCACACCAGATATGGTTTCAAAACTTGAACATGTTCTGGTGCGCACGCCGACAACTGTCGGCAATTTCGTTGCCGATGCTCAGTGGCGCGAACCAGATCGTGACGCACTTGTTCGTGAACACATTGAATTTGTAGATCTACTTTCAAGTCTTGGTTGCACGGTTCACACCGCACAGGCAGTCGATGGTCTTGTTGATGCGGTTTACATGCACGACCCGATGATCATGACGCCACATGGCGCAATCTTGTTGCAAATGGGTAAGCGTGTTCGTCAACCCGAGCCAGCACAAATCCGCAAAGATCTTGAGCGCATCGGCGTGCCAATTTTGGGCGAACTAACCGGCTCAGCAATCGCTGATGGTGGCGACAAGGTTTGGCTAGATGCAAAAACCTTATTGATTGGCCACGGGTATCGAACCAACGGTGAAGGTATAGCGCAGATCCGAAAAATGCTCACACCATACGGTGTTGAAGTTCATGCCTTTGATCTTCCTCACTTTCAAGGACCAAACGCGGTGTTGCACTTGATGTCGGTGCTCTCGCCCATTAGCCACGACAGAGCCGTTGTCTACGAACCACTAGCACCGATTCGTTTGCTTGAGTTTTTGAAATCGCGCAAGATCTCTTGGCTAACTGTCAATGACACTGAAGTTCACACACAGGGCGCAAACATTTTGACTGTCGAGCCGAACGTCGTTGTATTAGCCGCAGGAAATCCAGAAATCGAGGGCAAACTTCGTAAGTCTGGCGTAACTGTGCACATTTTTAACGGCGCAAATGTCGCTGTTAAGGGCGACGGCGGACCAACCTGTCTTACTGCGCCATTATTGCGCCGATAAGCGAAAACTTTCAGCGCAGATGCGCAACTTCATTTAACGCACCCACCGAGCGCAAACCACTCTGGGCCGCTACGACTCGGTGTATCGACGTGTATTGCGGGTAGAAGAATCCACGTTCTGTTGAAATTCCCAGAATATGTGCCAAGAATTGATTGATCACTCCTCCATGGCACGTCACAACGATTCTTTGCGAAGGGTGCTGACTAATCAATTGTTCAAGGCTTGAAACAACACGGTGACGAAAACTCTCGATCGTGTCTGAATCTGACTGCCACTCACCTGCCAAAAGTTTTTGCCATCTTTCATCGTTGGCCGCACGTAGTTCTTCTATCGGAATATATTCGTTTGAAAGTCGGTCATATTCGGCCACATCGTCAACAATCGAGATTGGAAGACCAGTCGTCGCGGCGAGAGGTTCGGCAGTTTGAACGGCGCGCTTCATCGGGCTCGAATAAATCGCATCAATTGACTCGGACGCCAAATAATTTGCAAGCCGAGCTGCCTGCTCTTTGCCTTCTGGTGAAAGCTCGGGGTCTGCAGGTCCTTCGACTACTTCTCGGCGCAACGGCAAACCATGCCGAACAAGTATCAATTCCATTTGTTAGATCAATTTAGCAAGATCCAGTTCGTGAAACGCCCGCTCAAAGCGAGAATTCATTGTTTCAACGAGTGCCCGTGAGCGCGGTTCATTTAAATCCATTCCGCGACTTGCCACGACTGGGTAGACCAAACAAAACAACGCCGTGCCGCGATATTGCAACCAAAGATTGTCGCGGTCGATGTCAGTCACGCCATTGGCGCGCAAACCCTCAAGCCATCGCTCAAAAAGTTCTTTCTCGTATTTACTGGCATCATCTGGTGTCAAACTTTGCGTCAAAAAGTAAGCCAAGTCGTAGGCCCCCGAGCCCGTGCCAATTAACTGAAAGTCATAGAGAATGAACTCGTTGTCTTTAGTGAACATCATGTTGTCGGCTCGAAAGTCACCGTGTGCAAGTGTCGTGACACCGTCCATCAGTGACGACATCAAACCGCCAATTGCCGGAGCAAACTTTTCGCCAATTTTGAGAATCGATTCTGTTAGGTTCAGCTCGCGCTTGACCTTCTCCCAACCTTCGGCAAAAACAATTGGCAATACAGCTGGATAGATCGGATCACTAAACGCAATCGTCGTGCCGTCAGCGGCCAATCCATCGGCTTTGCCCCACCACTTTGCATGAATCTTCGCCAGTGCGTCGACAGCGCGTCTCGCATCCTCAATCTTGATACCAACTGTTTGATCAATTATGCGATGGCCGGCAAGATCTTCGAGCACCATTGCAAATTGACTTGTCTCTTCATTGATCTCGCCAAAATATGAGCGCGGTGTAATCACGGGGCACTCTTTTGCAAGAGACTTGAAAAAACGAACTTCGCGAATATACATTCGCAAAATTGAAGATGTAAAAACTGCAGCCTCGTCGAGCGCCGGCATCTTCACGATCACGCTCGCTGGACAATTGTTGCCCGTCAATTTTGCGCGATAAACCGCGCTCGCCACACCGACGCCTACCCCGATTATGCCGATATCAGCAGTCTTGATATCAAAACCTGTCGCCTCAGCAAGCCACTTTGCATCTACGTCATTAATCGAACTCGGTATCGCAACACTCATATCGACCCCCATCGAGCTAAGTATTTCTAAGGTACACCTCTACAAGAGATTCCTCAAATTAGGGGTTCAGCGAGACACCTAAGGGCAGTAGACCTTGCCTTTAGTTTTGAACTTCTTTGCCTTTGCGATCTGAGCATCCGTTGAACCGACAAATGACTTCATATCAACATCACAAAAAATTGCGTCAGTTAAATTTGCGCCTTCAAGATTTGCACCCGTCATCGCTGCGGCCGTGAAATCGACGCCCGAGAGATTGGCGCCCGAGAAATTTACGTTCGTCAAATCAGCACGAATAAATAAAGACTTGGCAAGATTTGCGCCACTGAAACTTGCACCAGTCAATGTTGCAACGCTGAAGTTCTGAAAATCTAATTGCAGTCGCGAAAAATCAACGCCAACCAAGTTTGCATATTGACATTGGGTCAGCTTGATGCACAAAGTGTCAAGCACAGTTGTCGTTGTCGGGGGCAAGGTTGTCGTTGTCGTCATCTCTGTAGTGGTGGTCGCAACAACTGTTGTCGTCGAATCTTCTTGGGGCGCTTCAGCCTCATCAACACCAGATGACTGTGTCACTTCTGACACAAGAGAAGTCTCGGTGCCATATTGTGACGCTGATTGCACACCACAACCACCAACCACTACAAGTAGAGCAAGCACTTGAAATTTCGCTAATTTCACGCTTTTAACCTTAGTGGCGCATGACTCGCGAAAAAGTGAGGCACACTAGATAGAGATGTTTACAACCCTCAGCTTCATTTTTATCACGGCCAAAAAAGCAGAAGAAGAGACAGGAATTACACGGTTTCTTACAAAACCAGTGATTGCAATTCTTGTTGTCATTGGCTGTTTCATCTTCACAAGAATTTCTTATGCAATTTTGCGTTCAATTGTTCGACGAATTGCTGATCGCACCTCAGCAAATGCGGCCAATTGGTGGCGCAACAGCGTGCGTCGCGTCGGCGCAGAGACTGTTGAAAGTAGCGAGCACCGACGACGCCAACGCATTGACGCTGCGACTCGAATGTTGCATCACTTCATCAGCCTCGGAGCCTGGATTATCACATTGATTGCTGTCTTCAACATCCTGGATCTGAACGCCGCATTTTTTCTTTCGAGCGCCGGCTTTCTTGGTGCAGGCCTCGCAGTGGGTGGCCAACACCGAGTTAACGACTACTTGACGGGTCTGGCTGTGCTGCTTGAAGACCGCTACGGCGTAGGCGATGAAATTGAAGCCGAACTCGGCTGGCAAAAACCAATACACGGTTTCGTCGAACATGTCGGCATGGTGACAACACGTCTTCGCGACGGCGTTAGCACCGTACACATTCCGCATAGCGCCCTTGCAAGTGTTCGCAACCTAAGCCAAGAGCCAGTCACAACAAAGCTTGAGATGAACATTTCACCGAGCAATGCGAGTGCAAATACAGTCTCAAATACGATGCGTGACCTTGCCGGAACAAAAGGTTTGACAACTGTGTTGTTTGTCGACGACATTCAGGCTGCAGGCGACGGTGACCGAGTAGAGCTGAACGTTCGCACTTCTCGCCCACTTTCAGACCACGAACGCGAACTACTTGTACAACGCGCTTCAGAAGTTTTGTCCAAAGAGAAGTAGTCAGCGAGAACGTAGAGCCAAGTGCTTCGCCGACTGCTCGTCTTAGTCGTTGCAATTTTCGCTACCATCGTCTCAACCGCAAACGCAACATCTGACGACTCAACCAACAAACGCGAGCTCAAGTATGTGTTTCCGTTTTCGAAGATTCCGGTGACATATTCACGCGATCACATCGACTACCCCGCCACAGACGTGCATGGCTGTTATGCCCATGTGCTTGCGCCAACATCCGGAATCATCTTTGACGTCGAAAAAAAAGATAAGTGGGATGAAAAAATCGATGCTCCTGGCACTCGTGGCGGGCTTACAATCACGCTTCACGGAGATGACCGAGTCAGATACTTTTTTTCTCACTTAGGTCGAGTCAAAGTAAACCTTGGAGATCGAGTTGAACCTGGTCAGTGGATCGGCGTGATGGGATCTTCAGGAAATGCTCGAATCACAAAGTGCCATACGCATCTCGGTATGTCGCGAATCTGTCCACAAAGTGAATACAAAGTACTGCAAGGCGAAATCTGGCCTTGGAGATTCTTAGATGCATGGCGAAAAGGCATAAACAAATCGCCGGTGCAGGCAAAAAATCGAGTAATAAAAGAGTCGCCCCAAGCGTGTGAACTAGCCGCCGCTCAAGACTGAACACGACACGCCGAGTATTCTGCGTATCGTGAAGCCGAATGTCTTGCTGATTACGCTCGACCAATTTCGTGCTGATTGTCTTTCTAGCGCAGGCCACAAAATTGTTCGTACGCCCAATCTTGATGCGCTCGCCCAAAACGGAGTACGGCTAGCCAATCACTTCAGCCAAGCGGCTCCATGCTCACCTGGTCGAGCCAGTTTGTACACCGGCTTGTATCAAATGAATCACCGTGTGTGCGCAAACGGCACACCTCTTGATGATCGATTTGACAATGTTGCACGAATGGCAATTCGTGGCGGCTATTCGCCCACACTTTTTGGCTACACCGACCAAGGTGTAGACCCACGAGTTACACAATCACCCGACGACGAGCGACTTTCGAGTTACCAACATGTGTTGCCTGGTTTTG
>CANKZL010000029.1 GCA_947488385.1 Acidimicrobiaceae bacterium
GGCTTCAGTCGAATTCAAGAAAGCGATGTTCTGGCTCTTCCTGACGCAAACACTTTCGAAGTGTTGCCATGGGTTGATCCGAAAGGTGCCGAAGCCAGAGTTTTTTGTGACATCGCCAAGCTTGATGGCACGGCTTTTGATGGCGACCCGCGACAAGTTTTGCGTCGCAACTTAAACAATGCGCGAAAACTTGGCTACCAATTTTATATTGCGCCAGATATTGAATACTTTTATTTTGATCCACCAAAAGTTGACTCGCGACCTGTGCCATTGGACGAGGGTGGCTTCTTCGACTTAACAAGCAACGACATCACAAGTTCGTTGCGCAAAGAAACAATTCGAACTCTCGAAACGATGAGCATTCCAGTTGAATATAGTTTTCACGAAGACTCACCTAGCCAACACGAAATCGATTTACGTCACACAGATGCGTTGACCATGGCCGACAGTGTGATGACTTTCAGATTGGTAGTCAAAGAAATCGCAGCGCTTCACAATGTTCACGCCACGTTTATGCCTAAACCTCTCGAGGGTGTTCAGGGATCAGGAATGCACCTGCACTTAAGTTTGTTTAAAGACGAACAGAATGCTTTTCATGACGCCGAAGATCCGTACAACTTGTCGGTTACGGCAAAGCAGTTTATGGCTGGCTTGTTGCGACACGCTGCCGAAATTACTGCTGTAACAAACCAAAACATCAACAGCTACAAACGACTAGTTCCCGGCTTTGAAGCACCAGTGCATATTTCGTGGGCACGAAACAATCGCAGCGGTTTGATTCGTGTACCGATTCAAAAACGAAACAGCGAACATGCGACACGTATCGAGTATCGATCTCCCGACCCAGCCTGCAACCCGTACCTTGCATTCTCGGTGATTCTCGCCGCAGGCTTAAAGGGCATTCAAGAGGGCTACGAGTTGCCACCAGAAGCCGACTCAAATCTTTTTGAAATGGGAGATGACATGTTGGCAAAACTCGGTATCGAGCAATTGCCACAGTCAATGTCTGATGCACTTCGTGTAATGGAACGCTCAGAGCTCGTCGCCGAGGCTCTAGGAGAACACATTTTTGAATGGTTCTTGCGAAACAAGCGCGCTGAATGGCGTGGGTACAAGACCCACATCAGCCAATACGAACTCAACCGCTATCTTCGTTCTCTTTGAGCCAAAAAATGAGCACCGACAAAGAACAACTACTTGCCGTATTCCCCGACCCAGCACCAATCGACGTCGCTCGGACACTTGATTTATCTGGTTATTCATGGAAGGCAATTAAGTCAACCGATGCGCTTGACAAACTCGAGCCGACCCTGGGTTGGGCTGGCGCAGTAGTTGATTGCAGTCAAGACCCTGAATCAGGTTGGGCGATTTGTCGCGCACTTCGCCGCCGCGAAAATGCAGTTGAACGTGTGATCGTGCTCGTGAGTGGCGCCCAACTCGCAGATCTTGAAATGCGCGATGACTTATTTGATGACTTTTGTCTTGCACCGATTCATCCGCGCGAACTCGACTCACGTCTCAGGCATTTGTTTTACACAGAAATGTCGGTTTCGCGCGAATCACTTATCGAATACAGCGGACTTATTTTGAACACTGAGACTTACCAAGCTTCGTTTGGCGGATCCCCTCTTGATTTGACTTACATGGAGTACGAGCTACTCAAATTTTTGGCACAAAATCCTGGAAAAGTTTTTAGCCGTGAAGTATTGCTGTCTCGAGTTTGGGGCTACGAGTATTACGGCGGCGCCCGCACGGTTGACGTTCATATTCGTCGTTTACGAGCAAAGCTTGGCGAAGAACATGCCAACCTGATCGAAACAGTTCGCAGCGTTGGCTATCGTTTTGGCCAATCTAAGTGGGGCTGAAATCTCTCTCTAACTAAATAATTAGAGATTCGCCAACATCGACTTCATTTGATCAATTTCAACTTGCTGACCACTAATTATTGCTTTAGCAAGGGTTTGTAATTCTAAGTTTTTGCCAGATTGTTCAACGGTTTGAGCCATTTCAATTGCGCCTTCATGGTGAGCAATCATCGCCAACATCCACTCTTTGTCAAAAACTTTGCCAGACAGCGTTGACAATTTCGCAAGCTCTTCAGCCGACAACATTCCTTTCATTTTTGAACCGTGGTCCATCGAGCTGTGATCCATCGACTCGTGACCGACAACAGGCACATCCCACTGCGTTAAGAAACTTTTCATCAATTCAATTTCTGAATCCTGAGCACTACTAATTTGTGCAGCCAAGGAAATTACTGCTGAGCCTGCCCCAGAAGTCGGGTTTTCAGCCATTTCGGAAAGAACAACTGCTTGTTCATGATGTGGAATCATCATCTGGACAAACATTGCGTCTGCGTCGTTAAACAGAGCATTCGACTCTTTAGTTGAACTACAACCCCCAATGGCAACAGCGGTAGTAACAGCAATAACCGCGAGCAAATCTTTTTGAAGCTTCATTCAAAACATAATAGTGACGAACCTACCTACGTGTGATTCGTCACTTTTTATGCGAGAATGAATTACCCAATGGCTGAAAAGTTAACTGCACTGCAAGTGGACTTAAGTCTTTCTGGAATGTCTTGCAACGCCTGTGCGATGACAATTGAAAAAGGCTTGAATAAAATTGCTGGGGTTGAAGCAACCGTCAACTTTGCAACAGAGTCGGCCAGAGTAAATTTCTCCGCCGAGTCAACAAGCACACCAGAGTTGATCGAAATGGTCAAATCTCTGGGCTACAGCGCGAGATTACTTGAAGACACAACTGTAGAGATGATCGAAGCAGAAGTTGACGAACGCGTCGCTATGTTGCTGACCCGAATGACCGCATCAATTGTTTGCGGCGTACCAGTCGTGCTCATTTCAATGATCGCAAACTTGCAATTTAAAAATTGGCAATGGCTAGCTCTCGCACTAAGTGCACCGGTCGTCACTTGGGGTGCCTGGCCATTTCATCGTGCCGCACTGATGAACGCACGCCATCGATCAACAACGATGGACACCCTCATTTCGATTGGTGTTTTTGCGTCCACAGCATGGTCGGTTTGGGTGATCATCTGGGGCGACGCAGTCGAACACATTTATCGGGGTTCGTCTAAAGCCATGAACATGACCGAAATGACTATGAAGTCGGCAGATAGCACTCACATTTATTTAGAGGTAGCAGTTGCCGTAACTGTGTTCTTGCTCGCCGGCAGATACTTTGAAGCCAAAGCAAAAAATCGTGCGGGGGATGCTCTCAGGTCATTGCTCGCACTCAGCGCCCGTACTGCAACCGTGCTTCGTGATTCGGAAGAAATCTCAATTGACGCGTCAAAAGTGCGTGTCGGCGATCTGCTGGTTGTGCGGCCCGGTGAGATTATCCCTGCCGATGGTGTCGTCGTCGAAGGCAATTCATCTTTAGATGTCTCAATGCTTACCGGCGAAAGCGTGCCGACTGATGTTGCGCCTGGCAGCTCTGTCACAGGCACAACCGTAAACCTGACGGGTCGATTGATTCTGCGAGCAACTCACGTTGGCGCAGAAACAACTTTCGCTCAAATCACTCGGCTAGTTAAAGATGCACAAACTTCTAAAGCGCCGGTTCAAAGACTTGCTGATCGCGTCAGCAGCGTGTTCGTGCCAACGGTGATTGGTTTGGCAATTTTGACTTTTCTTAGTTGGTATTTTTTCGCTGACTCAACTACGCAAGCATTCACCGCAGCAGTCGCTGTTTTGATCATTGCTTGCCCGTGCGCCCTTGGTCTCGCAACGCCAACTGCATTGATGGTTGGCAGCGGACGCGCGGCACAAATGGGGATCGTAATCAAAGGTGTAGATGTTTTACAAAGCACTCGACGAATTGACACGGTTGTATTCGACAAAACTGGAACTATCACCACAGGCGTGATGCAACTGATCGACGTAATAGTTACGCCAGGAACAAATCGCGGTGAAGTGCTGAGATTTGCCGGCGCTCTCGAGCACGCGAGTGAACACCCTGTTGCACGAGCGATCGCCACAGCAGCACGCAAAGAGCTCGGATCTCTGCCTCATGTCAGTGATTTTGTCTCTTCGCCCGGAATGGGAACATCTGGAGTTGTCGAGTCACAGCGCGTAATGGTCGGACGTGAATCGTTGTTCAGTAAATCACTTGTGGTTATCCCTGGCGATTTGCGTGAGGCACTCGCAAAGGCACGCGGCGCCGGCAACACCGCGGTACTCGTTGTCATTGCCGGTCTAGTAAAAGGTATTTGTGTAGTCGCAGATCAACCTAAACCAACAAGTGCTCAGGCCATCGTTGCGCTTAACAAACTGGGGCTTCGGTCAGTTCTGCTAACCGGTGACAACAGTGCAACAGCGGCAGCAATTGCCCAACAAGTTGGCATTGAGAACGACGAACAGCACGTAATCGCTGGAGTTCTACCTGATGAGAAAGTACGAGTTGTCGCCGACCTTCAACAACGTGGCTACGCAGTCGCAATGGTCGGTGACGGTGTCAACGATGCAGCGGCGCTCGCCCAAGCCGATGTGGGCATTGCCATGGGTACGGGTACAGATGTTGCAATGAATGCCAGTGATCTGACAATTGTCAGCGGCGACTTGCGACTTGTAACAGATGCAATTTTGCTTTCGAGAGCGACTTTACGCACGATCACGGCGAATGTTTTCTGGGCTTTTGCCTACAACACGGCGGCAATTCCACTTGCGGCATTGGGTTATATGAACCCGATGTGGGCAGGCCTCGCAATGGCGCTCTCGAGTGTCTTCGTTGTGTCCAACAGTTTGCGCTTGAGAACAACCAAACTCACACCGAACACCGCGTTCGTACACGCAACTCGCTAATTGCCTGTGCTCGCCATGCGCGAGCAGTTCGCTCAGCAATGCCGTAGTGCTTTGCAATAGTCGCTGCGGTTTGGCCACTCGCAACTGCGCGCAAAATCTCGACATGTCGAGGATCAATGTCTTGACTTATCGCTACTGTCAACAAGCTTTCTAACGTCACTTCTTGACCGAACTCATCGGTCTCTGGTTCGGCTATGAGCTCGCTAAGCAAATGTGGTTCAACCGCAAACACCTTGACTTTTTTGGCGCGATTTGCTTGAACGAACGCGAAGTATTCGCTGTCAAGCACAAGATTTGACGCAACCTTGTTTGGGCGACGATGCCATGGATATTGGCGGATTACCGTCCACGCACTTGGTAACACTTCAGAAAGAGCAGCATCAACACCGCCCTGCATGATTCGCCCACGACGACGAGCAATTGAAACAAGTGGCGGCAAAATTCTCTGCAAAACAATTCGTGCGGCAAGTTCTTCATTGCTGGCTTGTTTTACGAGAAGCCATAAATAGTTGTCGCCATTCGAGTCGTCACGCGCAGTGTTGAAACCTGCACGAACCAAAACTTGATCGAGGCTTGATACGTTGCCACCTGGTAGTTGCCAAGAGTTGACGACATCAACTTCTTTATGTCGAGTACTTATCAACTCCCATTCTTTTATCAATTTTGCAACCGGACTATTGGGCCTTTGTTTTAGTCCCGGACTCCAGACCAATTGATGCTGGTCTGTTTGTAACTGTGTTTGTTGTTGGGTCATGCCCAGCATCGTGAAAAATGAGAGCCACCTGAAGTGCAACCCCAGAACTCACCTGAACTCTCACTTTTGTCGTGACAATCACTTTCAATGAATCAGCCCAGGCCATACTTGGAGAATGCGAATCACATTGCCTTCAGGCACCGAGTGCGAGATCGACAAAACGGTGCCAAATCCAAAAATGGGGTTGGTAATCGCCCCAGATATTTTCAGTCTGCGCGGACTTTATGACGTTCTCGTCAAGCGTTTAGCCAATGACTGGCAAATGGCTGTGTGCGCCGTCGAACCATTTCCCGGCAAAACTCTTGGTCCTGAAATAGAGCCACGATTTGCTGCCGTGCCCGAACTTGATGATGACAAACATTTACGTGATCTACACGAGGCAGCAGATGCTCTTGGCACCGCCGAAGTCGGCTTGATGGGGTTCTGTATGGGCGGAATGTATTGCTTTAAGTCCGCACGATCTGATCGATTCAAGAAAATCATTTCGTTTTATGGAATGATCACGGTTCCCGATGGTTGGAAGAGTGCCACTCAAGGTGAACCACTTAAATATTTAGAAAATGGAAACATAGACCGTGTACTGGCAATCATCGGCGGTAAAGATCACTACACACCACCCGCAGACGTCGCCGAGTTGATTCGGTTAAATGTTAAAACAGAGATTTATCCAGAGGCTGAGCATGCATTCGCCCACGACGCTTCACGTCCTGCCCACCGGGCACAAGATGCCGCAAACGCCTACGAGAAGACTTACAACTGGTTGATCAGTTAACTTGCGCGAAACTCTAATTTTTGGCGCATCAAGATTTTGTACCGGCGATCGTGCTGCTCGATCCAACCAAGTCGAATAAAACTGGCGATCGCTTTATTGACACGCTCGCGTGAAGCGCCCACCATGCCGGCCAATTCTTCTTGAGTGATCGGCAATACAAATTCGTCTTTGCCGCCTGAGAGTTCTACCAAACGCTTTGCAGTTCGGCCAGTCACATCTAAAAAAACACTGTCAGACAAAACTTCGTCCATCGTGCGCAAGCGCTTTGCAAGTAATTTTGTAACTCCCCACAGCATCGACGGGTTTGATTCAAGTTGTTCAAGCACAATTTTGTAAGGGATCTGCAAAACTGAAGATGGTTCAATTGCGCGAGCCATTGCACTTCGAGCTCCACCGTCAAGCAGACCTAATTCGCCGAATAGATCGCCACGTTCCATCAGGGCGAGCATGCTCTCTCGGCTGTCGAGCGGACGATTACCAATTGCTATTGCAACGCGACCAGACAGAACGATGTACATCGACTCTGGTTTTTCGCCTTCTTTAAAAAGAATGTCTCCGCGTTGAAGATTTCTTGATTCACCGCGCGCCGCAATTGTTGCCAAGACTTCTTTCGAAGTTTCCGCAAAAAACTCACTGCTTTTTAATAGCTCGTCGTGTCCCATTAACAATTGAACCTACTACCCTAAATAGCCGTGAACACCGTCTCAAAGCAGCGAGTAGGTGAGAAAATTTGGACGATTGTTGTGGCTGCAGGCTCGGGAACCAGATTCGGCAGCCCGAAGCAGTTTTCACTAATTAACGAGCGCCGAATTGTGGACTGGGCAGTCGAAACCGCCCGAATTTCAAGCGACGGCATCGTCGTCGTTTTGCCAACCGAACAGGCCGAGCGCGAAGGTGCCGTGGCTGGTGGGGCTACCCGAAGTGCATCGGTTCGATGCGGGCTAGCTGCGGTGCCCTCTGATGCGACGATTATTTGTGTTCACGACGCCGCTCGACCGTTCGCGTCAGAATTTTTGTTTGATGAGGTAATCGATGCGGTTTGCGCCGGCGCCGACGGTGCTGTGCCTGGGCTGCCTGTTGTTGACACGATCAAATTTATTAATTCGACCAATGTTGTTACGTCAACACCAGATCGCCGACAACTAGTTGCGGTACAAACACCTCAGGCGTTTCGCGCAAAGCAATTGCGTCAAGCACACGAAAATAATCCTGAAGGCACTGATGACTCAACATTGGTTGAAGTTCAAGGTGGAAAAATTGTCGTGATTACGGGCGATCCACTGAATCGCAAAATTACGACGCCCGAAGACCTGAATTGGGCTCGCGCAATTTCGCGCGGCGAAGTGTAAGTATTTAACCATGGCGATGCGTGTAAGAGTTGGTCAAGGGTTTGATATTCACCGCTTTACCGACGAAACAAATAGCGATAGGAAGCTCGTATTGGGCGGCGTTCATTTCAAAGGTGAACGTGCCTTGTTGGGACATAGCGACGCAGACGTAGTGGCGCATGCCGCTGCAGAAGCGATTCTTGGTGCATGCGGACTGGGAAATATCGGTGAACACTTTCCAGACACCGATGCAAAGTTTAAAAATATGGACTCGATCAAATTGCTCGAGCAAGTTGCAAAGATGGCAAGTGAAAATAGTTTCGAAATAGGCAATGTTGACTGCA
>CANKZL010000030.1 GCA_947488385.1 Acidimicrobiaceae bacterium
GTTAAGACAGCAGTGCACGGCGCCGACCCGAATTGGGGTCGCATCGCAATGGCCGTTGGCAAGTGCAGCGATGAGCGTGACATCGACGAAAAGCGCGTGGTGATTCGATTCGGCACTCAAGAGGTTTACCCGACAAGTGTTGACGAGTCGGGGCTTGATGCATTGAGCAAATACATGCGCAGCGACACCGTGCGAATTCACGTGACGCTAAACACCGGCGCCGCCGAGTGCACGGTATGGGGTTGCGACCTAACCGACGGTTATATTCGCATCAACGCCGACTACACAACGTAATTTTCGAGCGAGTTTTTACTTCGTAAACTTCGCAAGTGCATGAATGTGCACTTCTTGTCGTCGGATAAAAGGTCTTGTTATATTCATGGTCTTTCGCATCCACGGGCAAACTTCTTTAACCAAAAACTTCGCAGAACCCCATGGGTATTCGTCAAATCGAATAGTCGTCCCGTCTGGCAATTTCTTTTCTTTTCGGTTGCAACAATAGAAAAGAGATTCAGTCCCTGAAATCAAATCAAAGTATTCAGAAATTGCTTCTTTAGTCATCTCCTGCATCGATGACATGTTTACGAAGACATCAATTTTCGTATCTAGAAGACACTTAACATCTTCAGCAGAAACAATTGCCACTTTAGAATCTGAAGCAAAAAACTCAGAAGCCCCACCTTTGGAGTCAACAAGCGTTAGATCTGATTCAGCTACACCAGACCGAAGAATCATTTCAAGCTCCACTAAATGAACTTCTGGAAGATTTATGGAGATAATTTTTTTGAATTGCTCGGGTGCTGAGAGGCAGAGAGATACGAAATTCGACGCCCCGTCACCAATAATGCAAATTGTTTGACTCTTTGGTTTTGCCTTGCTACAGATGAAATTAAATGCTGAAAGCGCAATTATGTTTGCGAAGTTCATGTGTCGCTTTTGTCTGCGACTAACTTGACTTAACTTCCAGTAACTTGGTCGGACTATAGCTGCAAAATAATATTTTGGGCTTGACAAAATGTTTGTCACTAAAATTTCTAAAGAAACCAAAACCCGTAAAATTATGTTTTTTGAATGCCAACGAACTGGCGTGTAATAATCTCCGTAAATTTTCCGCAGGTTTGTCTCAGGATCTAAAAAATCAAAACTGCCAACCCACTTCTTCCAATAACTTGAATAAGCGTCACTACCACTCACAGACCTGCTCTTAACTGCCTTAGCTAGAGCTTGGTTTCGAATTTCTGACATTTCAAAAGACTACACGACGTAAATTTCGTTAGCAGAATTGATTGATCCACGGGAGAATTGCGGGTCGGTAAAGAAGAACCGACTTGTATTGCGCAACATCATCTGGAAGTCGTTCGAGCATCGTGCGAATATTGAAAGAAGAACCGACTTGTATTGCGCAACATCATCTGGAAGTCGTTCGAGCATCGTGCGAGTATTGCTGGCGATTTCTTTGCTGCGCGAGAGATATTCGGGAAGCGGCTGTTGATATCCGCGAATTGTGAAGAGAATGCCACCAGTTTTTGGAAGTCGGCGCAAAGTTTGACGCTCCATCCGAATCCATAATTGATCGGGGTTCTTGACCAGCGGCGCAGAAGGTATTCGCGGTTGAAAAAGCGCGGGATGATCTTGAATGATCCAGTTCGAACGCCACACTGTTTTTTCGGCTGTGATGCGCTCAAAATACGTGTCGACCGCGGCACCAACATGCTCGGCATATTTCGCCACCGGAGCATGAATTGCGAGCATGTCTTGCCCCATTTTTTCGGACAGCATCCAACGGCTCGGGCAACAGACAACTGCAGCGGTCAATAACATTTGTTCGGCGCCGTCTGGTGATTTGACTGGTTGCAACACGGCAAGATCATCGGCGACAAGCAAACTCGCCTCAGCAAGTGCATCAATGCCTCTTGATGCCAACTCGACACCCGCCCACTGACTGACAATTTGTGCGGCTTCTTGCGCGACATCATCGCCGCCAGGACGTAAAGCAACGACTTCGTCTCGCCGTGTTGACAAGAGTTTTTTCTTTAAGTTGATCGTGAGTTCAGTTTCGGCGTCACGCCCGGAGCATGAATTGCGAGCATGTCTTGCCCCATTTTTTCGGACAGCATCCAACGGCTCGGGCAACAGACAACTGCAGCGGTCAATAACATTTGTTCGGCACCGTCTTGTGATTTGACTGGTTGCAACACGGCAAGATCATCGGCAACAAGCAAACTCGCCTCAACCAATGCGTCAATGCCAGTAGACGCCAACTCGACACCCGCCCACTGACTAACAATTTGTGCGGCTTCTTGCGCGACATCATCACCGCCCGGACGTAAAGCAACGACTTCGTCTCGCCGTGTCGACAAAAGTTTTTTCTTTAGGTTGATCGTGAGTTCAGTTTCGGCGTCGCGCGACAGCCAGTTTGAAATTTCAACCGGAAAAGTACCGAGACGATGACGAAAGTTTTCGCCGATCACCTGCGGCAAGATTTGCTCTGGAATCGGCATCGCCACGAACGAAGCCGCCTCACTCGAGGGCGTTTCGTCAAAAGGTGTAAAAGGATGTCGATGTAAAACGTGGAGACCAGCCACGCGAATTATCGATTCGTCACTTCGGCGGCATGCGAATGCCGCCGTCAACACGAATTGACTCGGCATTCATGTAACTATTCGTAATGCACTCGACGACCATTGACGCGAGTTCTTCTGGTGCGCCAAGTCGGTGCGGGAACAAAACACCTTTTTCAAGATTTGCCTTGAAGTTCTCGCTTGCTTCACCTTGGCCGTAGATCGGCGTATCGATCAAACCCGGCGCAACTGTGTTGACGCGAATGCCAATGGCCGACAAATCGCGAGCGATTGGCAAAGTCATGCCGACTACTCCGCCCTTTGATGCCGAGTATGAAGCCTGACCAATTTGGCCGTCGTATGCGGCAACCGATGCGATGTTGACGATTGCACCGCGCTCGCCGTGAGCGAGTGGTTCGGTTGTGCTCATCGCAGTGCCGACGATACGGATGCAATCAAATGAGCCGACCAAGTTGATCGCAATAACTTTTTTGAACGCATCAAGATTTGCCGCCGATTCGTAGCTGCCATCTTTGCCGACTGTGCGTTGCGCCCAACCGATGCCGGCAGAGTTGACGAGAACACGAACTGGGCCCATTGACTTTGCCATCTCGGTTGCGTTGATGATGTCTTGCGTGTTGGTGACATCAACTTTGCAATATGCGCCACCAATTTCTTTGGCGAGTGCGTTGCCCTTCTCTTCTTGCACGTCAGCAACGACGACTTTTGCTCCGCGAGCAGCCAACATTCGCGAAACTGCCGCTCCAATACCCGATGCTCCACCTGTAACTATTGCGCTCACGCCTTTGATGTCCATGGCTAGGCACACTACGCAAAAAATGCGCTGATCGGCAACTTGTAACTAGCGATTGCTGAGTGAGGCTGCAACAGCCAACTGATCAACGAGTTCGTTCATCGGTTCACCGTTGTGGGCTTTGACCCAAGTAAAAGAGATATCGGTTCGACTGTTGACAAGTTCAATCAAAGGCTCCCAGAGATCGCGATTGGCAACCGGCTGACGTTGTGAATTTTTCCAGCCCCGACGTTGCCAGCCCATCCACCACTTGTCACGAAAACAATGCACGACATATGTGCTGTCAGAAACAATTTCAATCGCTTCGGCAGAATCTGCGTAAGTGCGCAATGCGTTGATCACTGCGAGCAACTCCATCCGTTGATTTGTCGTGTCGGGTTCGCTGCCAAAACCACTTGGCTCGCCCGTTGGCGAGACCGCCCACGCCCAACCACCAGGACCGGGATTGCCCGAGCAAGCACCATCTGTATATATGACTAACGACATTCCTCTAATACTTACGCAAACACTTGATGAATACCGACATCTAACTCAATCTCATATGCACAATGCCGAAAGGATCTGCGAGAATAGATGCGTGCTATTTGACGGATCAACTCATCAGCTGCCAGATACCGATCCAGGCGAAACCGAAGAGTGGCTCGATTCGCTGGATGCAGTTGTCGAAGTGCAAGGCAAGACTCGCGCGCGATATTTGTTGTCACGCCTCTTGGAGCGAGCTCGTTCAAGTCAAGTAAGTTTTCCGGCGACTGTTTCGACGCCATACATCAACAGCATCTCGAGTGAATACGAACCATGGTTTCCTGGTGACGAACACTTAGAGCGACGCATTCGCGCATACATTCGCTGGAATGCCGCCGTGATGGTTGTGCGTGCAAACACTAAAGCAGAAGGCATCGGCGGCCACTTGTCGACATTTGCTTCGTCGGCGAGTCTCTATGAAATTGGTTTCAACCATTTCTTCAAAGGCAAAGACAGCGGCTCGCCGGGCGACCATATTTACTTTCAGGGACACGCAGCGCCTGGTGTTTACGCTCGCGCATTTTTAGAGCGCCGACTAAACGAAGAAGACTTAGATTCATTCAGGCGCGAGATTGGTCGCGAAGGTCGCGGTCTTTCGAGTTACCCGCACCCGCGCTTGATGCCAGACTTCTGGGAGTTTCCAACTGTCTCGATGGGTCTTGGTCCGCTGACTGCTTTGTATCACGCGCGGTTCAATCGATATTTGCTGAACCGCAAGATCGATGACACATCGGCGAGCCGAGTTTGGGCGTTCTTGGGCGATGGCGAATGCGACGAACCAGAAACACTCGGATCAATTTCGCTTGCGGCGCGCGAACAACTCGACAACTTAGTTTTCGTTGTCAACTGCAACTTGCAACGTCTCGACGGACCAGTGCGTGGCAACGGCAAGATCATTCAAGAACTCGAAGCGACTTTCCGCGGAGCGGGCTGGAACGTAATCAAAGTAATTTGGGGATCAAAGTGGGACGAGCTATTGGCTCGTGATACGTCAGGTGTCTTGCTTAACAAGATGAACACGACTGTCGACGGCGAGTTTCAGCGCTACACAGTTGAAGACGGCAACTACATTCGCGAAAATTTCTTCGGCCCAGACCCACGCTTGCGCGAGATGGTCAGTCATTTGTCAGATTCAGATTTACAAAACCTGCCACGCGGTGGCCACGACTACCGAAAACTTTATGCCGCTTATCGCGCCGCAATTGAAAACACCGGATCGGGTCGACCAACTGCAATTTTGTGCAAAACAGTAAAAGGTTGGACTCTGGGCGACGATATCGAAGGCCGCAACGCCACTCACCAAATTAAAAAGATGACCGATGCACAGCTCAAAACATTGCGCGACCGCCTGCACCTCAACGACGAGATTTCAGATGCGGCTCTCGAAGCCGACGAACCGCCGTACTATCGCCCACCAGTTGACAGCGTCGAGTACCAATACATGGTCGAACGCCGTCGAGCACTTGGTGGCGCCGTGCCGCGTCGTTCAACTGCGGTGCGCAAGGCAATCACGATGCCAAGTGACGATGTATTTACAGAGTTCGAGAATGGCAGTGCTGCGCAAAGCGTGAGCACAACAATGGGTTTCACACGGTTGCTGCGCAACTTGGCACGCGACAAAGATTTTGGTGAAAGAGTCGTGCCGATTATTCCTGATGAAGCTCGCACATTCGGAATGGACTCGTTGTTTCGTGAACTAAAGATCTACGCATCACAAGGCCAGAAATACGAACCGGTCGACCACGACATGTTGCTCAAATACGCCGAAGCAAGTGACGGTCAAATTCTTGAAGAAGGCATCACAGAGGCTGGAAGTCTTGCAAGTTTCATTGCCGCGGGCACAAGTTACGCAACACGTGGTGTGCCAATGGTGCCGTTCTACACGTTTTATTCGATGTTTGGTTTTCAACGCGTCGGCGACTTGATCTGGCAAGCGGCCGATGCTCGGGCTCGAGGCTTTTTGCTTGGCGCAACCGCGGGTCGCACCACTTTGCATGGCGAAGGTTTGCAACACCAAGATGGCCACTCACTTATATTGGCGAGCACTGTGCCTGCTTGTCGCGCGTACGACCCAGCATTCGCCTATGAAGTTGCGACGATTGTGCGCGAGGGTACGCACGAGATGTATGGCGAAACGCAGAGCGACGTGTTTTTCTATTTGACGCTGTACAACGAAAATTATCCGATGCCGGCGATGCCAAAGTCAGCAACGATCACCCAAGAAATTATGCAGGGCCTTTATTTGTGGAAGCCGGCACCGAGCGCCAAACATCGCGCGACAATTCTGTTTTCAGGTTCGACGCATACGGCGGCGAGCGTCGCGGCAGACGAACTGCTCGAAAAATACGGCGTGGGTTGTGAACTTTGGTCGGCGACTTCTTATAAGACATTGCGCGAAGAAGCACTTGATGCCGAACGTTGGAGCCGCCTGCACCCAGAACAGAACCCGCGCCAACCGCTGGTAACACGTTTACTAAACGAGGGTGACGGGCCAATCGTGGCCGTTAGCGACTTCATGCGAATTGTGCCCGAACAGGTTGCGAGATTTGTGCCGAAACGAAGTTTTACTCCTCTTGGAACTGACGGCATGGGACGCAGCGATACTCGCGCCGCGTTACGACGCCATTTTGAGATTGACGCACCGCATATTGTTGTCACTGTGTTGCATAACTTGGCGCAATCTGGCGCAATCAAATCTGATGTCGTAACCGAGGCGATAAAGCGCCACGGCTTGAACCCAGAAGTTGCATTCTCGCTTCACCAATGACCAAGACGCTTTACATCACAGGCATCGAAGCCGCCGATGCATTGTTGAATCGCGATGGAACGGCACTGATGATTGGAATGCTGCTCGATCAGCAAGTGCCAATGGAGTGGGCGTTCACGGGGCCATACACAATTCGCAAACGACTGGGTCATGTGAACGCCAAACGCATCGCGGCGATGAACCTCGACAAGTTCGTGGCAATCTGCTCAGAAAAGCCGGCGATTCACAGGTTTCCGAGATCGATGGCGACTCGTATTCATCAATTGTGTGTTGCCCTCACCGAAAACCATGGTGGTCGCGGTGCAAATGTTTGGAAAGACGTAGATGACGCCGAAGAGTTAATGAAGCGACTGCGCAAACTTCCTGGATACGGCCAAGAAAAGGCAGAGATTTTTATTGCCTTGCTGGGTAAGCGGTTTGACGTGCGACCCCGAGGTTGGCAAAAGTTTGCCGGCGTATTTTCAGATGCACGACCACGTTCTGTTGCAGATATTTACTCGCCGGCAACATTGCTTAAAGTTCGTGGATTCAAACAGATGCAGCGCGCTCGCGACACTGATAAACAAGATCGGCCGATCGTGAAAAGTAAAAAACGAACAGTGGCACGAGCGAAAAAGTGACCATCCTCGTCACAGGTGGCGCTGGATACATCGGAGCCCACACAGTTCGAGCATTACGCGATGCTTCGCGCGAGGTAGTCGTGCTCGACACACTTGAGCGCGGTAATCGCGAAGCAGTGATTGACGCCAAACTAATCGTCGGTGATGTTTCTGACGATGCGCTTGTCGCAAAAATCTGTGCCGACTACAAAATTGATGGTGTCGTGCACTTTGCTGCATACAAAGCCGTTGGCGAATCGATGACCCACCCCGAGATGTACTGGAGCAACAACGTTGCGTCAACGAAAAAATTGTTGGCAACATTGCAACGACTGAACATTAAGAGATTCGTGTTCTCGTCGTCGGCGGCTGTTTACGGCACGCCAAAGACTGCACCGGTTAATGAGTCAGCACCAACAGTGCCCGAGAGTGTTTATGCCGAAACAAAACTCGCTATCGAAAACGAACTAACAGATCTTGCAAAGTCTTCAAATAGCGCGATGAGTTCGGTGAGCCTGCGATATTTCAATGCGGCTGGCGCAAG
>CANKZL010000031.1 GCA_947488385.1 Acidimicrobiaceae bacterium
GCCTCTCATGCGCTTTACCAAGCGGGGGCTGGTCTGGTTACTTGTATGGCGGTAGCATCAACTGTCTTATGGCAATCCTCGATCGGGTCTTACGCGCTGGCGAAGGCAAGAAAGTAAAGGCCCTCGGGGCCATATTGCCGGAGATAAACGCGCTTTCTGCAGAGTTTGCAGCGCTCAGCGACGACTCTCTGCGAGCCAAGACTGCCGAGTTCAAGTCACGTGTTGAGCGTGGCGAGACATTAGACGACTTATTGATTGAAGCATTCGCAACTGTGCGCGAGGCAGCATCTCGCGTTATCGGTCAGCGTCACTACGACGTTCAGTTGATGGGCGGGGCAGCTTTGCACGCCGGTTGGGTTGCAGAAATGAAGACTGGTGAGGGTAAAACTCTCGTCTCGACTTTGCCTGCATATTTGAATGCACTTTCGGGCAAGGGAGTGCACCAAATTACGACCAACGACTATCTGGCTCAGCGCGATGCCGAATGGATGGGACAAATTCATCGTTGGCTCGGATTGTCAGTTGGGCTGGTCGTGCCTGGACGCCGTACTAGTTCGATCGAGAAGCGAGCTGAATATTCAAGCGACATTACATACGGCACTAATAACGAATTCGGATTTGACTACTTGCGCGACAACATGGCCGCGACGCTTGAAGACAAGGTGCAACGTGGTTTCAATTTTGCGATTGTCGACGAAGTTGACTCAATTTTGATCGACGAAGCTCGAACGCCTTTGATTATTTCGGGGCGAGTTGCCGATGCGGCAAAGTTGTATTACCAGTTTGCATCAATCGTGCGCACGATGGTGCGTGACGTTGACTACGAAGTTGAAGAAGCCAAGCGAATTGTTGTGCCCACCGAGTCGGGTATCGAGAAAGTTGAAAAGCAACTTGGCATCGAAAACCTCTACGACGAAGTGCAACAGAATTTAGTGCATCAGTTGCAAGTGGCGTTGAAAGCTTCAGTGCTCTATCAGCGCGACAAGGACTACATCATTCAAGACGGTGAAATCAAAATCGTGGATGAATTTACTGGTCGAATCCTTGAAGGTCGTCGCTGGAGTGAGGGTATTCACCAAGCAGTAGAAGCCAAAGAGGGCGTGAACATCAAAGAAGAGAATCAAACTTTGGCGACCATCACCTTGCAGAACTATTTCAGAATGTACGAGAAGCTCTCTGGCATGACCGGAACTGCCCAAACTGAAGCAGCCGAGTTAATGAATACCTACAACCTGCAGGTCGTGCCGATTCCGACTAATCGCGAGATGGTTCGTTTAGACCAAGCCGACCAAATTTATAAATCTGAGGCGGCGAAGTTTGATGCAGTTGTTCGTGACATCGAAGAAAAAAACGCCAAGGGTCAACCGGTGTTGGTTGGCACTGTGAGCGTCGAAAAGAGCGAGCAACTATCAAAGAAGTTGCAGCAAAGAGGCATCCGCCACGAAGTGCTTAACGCGAAACAACACACACGTGAAGCCCTTGTCGTAACTCAGGCTGGTCGTTTGGGTGCAATAACTGTCGCGACAAACATGGCAGGTCGCGGTGTTGACATTTTGTTGGGTGGAAACCCCGAGGGTTTGGCGCGACAAGATGTAATCAAAGAAGGTTTTGATCCACAAACTTTGCTCGATGAATTTGCATTGCCGGTCGCACTTGAGTCGATGCCCCCAGATTTTTTGACCGCACGCGACAAAGCCCAAAGCCGATATCGCGAACTACTTGCAAAATACACAGACAAGTGCAAAGAAGAGGGCAACAAAGTTCGCGAACTAGGTGGACTTTACGTTCTTGGTACAGAGCGGCACGAGAGTCGACGAATTGACAATCAATTGCGTGGTCGTGCCGGACGACAAGGCGACCCTGGTGAGAGCCGTTTCTATTTGAGTTTGGATGACGAATTGATGCGGTTATTTGCAACGGGGGCTCTGTCTTGGGTGATGGGTCGTGCGTTGCCAGATGATGAAGCGATTGAAGCAAAGATGGTTACGAAAGCAATCGAGCGTGCTCAGAGCACGGTTGAGCAGCGCAACGGCGAGATTCGTAAAAATGTTTTGAAGTATGACGAAGTAATGAATGAACAAAGAAAAATCATTTACATGCGTCGTGATCAGATTTTGCAAGGACTTGATCTCAAATCTGCGGCGATGGAGTATTTGGCAGAAGCCGTTGATGCTTTGATTGACGCCCATTGTGTGGCCGAGGCCGACGACGAATGGGATATTGACGGGTTGACTCTTGAGCTTAAAACGTTCTGGCCGTCTGAGATTTCTGCTGGCCAAATATCGCAGTGCGACTCGACTGATGAGATGTACGACTTGGTGATGGCCGATGCGAGCGCTTTTTACACAAAACGCGAAACCGAGATGGGTGAGTCAGTAATGCGAGAAGTCGAGCGTCAAGTGATGCTCAAGATTATTGATCAGCGCTGGCGTGAACATTTAGAAGAAATGGACTACTTGCAAGAGGGCATCAATCTGCGAGCAATTGGCCAAAAAGATCCGCTTATTGAATGGCAGCGCGAAGGCTTCGAAATGTTCGGGTCATTGATGAAGGGGGTCGCCCAAGACTTCGTCAAATACGTGATGCATGTGCAGGTGATTAACAACTCAGCACCAGCGAGCAAGCTTGCAAATATTCAAGAGACATCCGATGAAAACGTCGATGAGAAACCAAGTGCCAAGGCCGCCAATAAGTCAGGTGGAGGAGTTTTCGGTGCTCCAGACTGGTCAAAGACACCACGTAACACCCCTTGCCCTTGCGGCTCTGGCAAAAAATACAAGATGTGTCACGGCCGCGCTAGTTAAAGCAGGCTTAAAAATATGAAAGATTTTTCTAGTGATCTTGCAGAATTGCGCCGTCGCCTGAGCGAGGCTGCCCAATATTTGAATATTGAAACTTCACGCGGGCTTTTGGTTGAACTTGAAGGTGAAGTCGCCAAACCTGACCTGTGGAACGATCAGGAGCACGCCAAGAAAGTCAATTCGCAGTATGCGGCACTGAAAGCCGACATTGATCAGTTCAATTCGCTCACCGCGACGGTTGATGATTTGTTTATTTTGCACGAGCTTGCACGTGCAGAAGATGATGCGACACAAGAACCAGAACTTGAAAAAGGTGTTTCTGGTTGTCGATCTCAACTTGACGCACTTGAAATGCGCAGCATGTTCACGGGTGAGCATGATGAGTGTGACGCGATTTTGCAAATCAATGCTAAAGATGGCGGAGTAGACGCACAAGATTGGAGCGAAATGCTTTTGCGCATGTATCGCCGCTGGGCCGAGCGCCATGCTTTTGCTTTTGAAATCGGCGACATTTCAATTGGCACTGAAGCGGGCATCTTGTCGGCCGATGTGACGATTCGCGGTCGCTATGTTTATGGCTTGCTCACAAGTGAGCGCGGTACGCATCGGCTCGTTCGAATCAGTCCGTTTGATAACCAAGGTCGGAGGCAAACAAGTTTTGCTCTCGTTCAGATTTGGCCGATTCTCGATCAGGCAGAACTTGAAATCAACGAGAGCGATATTCGTATGGAAGTATTTCGTGCCTCGGGAGCAGGTGGTCAACACGTGAATAAAACATCATCTGCTGTTCGCCTCGTGCATGAGCCGACAGGACTCGTGGCATCATCACAACAAGAGCGCAGCCAGTTGCAAAACCGAGAGAGCGCGATGAAGCGATTGAAAGCAATGATTCTTGCGCAAGACGAAGAAGAGAAAGCAACAGCACTCGCACAGATTGCAGGCAAGCAAGCGCAAGTTGGTTGGGGAAGCCAAATTCGCTCGTATGTTTTGCAGCCATATCAAATGGTCAAAGATCTTCGTTCAAATGTCGAGAGCAGCAACGTCACAGCAGTATTAGACGGAGATTTGGACGAGTTCATGGAAGGCTTTCTTCGTTGGCGGCGCTCTGACAGCCAGTAGCCGTGATCGGCGAATCAATCTGACGATGATAAGTTTGTCGCAATGATTCGTCTAGAAAATGTGACGAAAATCTACGGCACCGAGACGGTGGCTGTACGAGATGCTTCGTTTGATATCCCCAAAAGTCAGTTCGTGTTCTTGGTTGGTCCGTCTGGGTCAGGTAAGTCGACTCTTTTACGTCTTATAAACAGACAAGAGCAGCCCGAACGCGGTGACGTTTGGGTTGCGGGTCGCAACATCAATGAGATGCCAGCTTCACGTGTGCCCCATCTTCGTCGCAGCATGGGCAACGTGTTTCAAGACTATAAATTGTTGCTCAACAAAACTGTTTTTGAGAACGTTGCATTTGCTCTTGAAGTAATCGGTAAACCCCGTCACGTAATTTCGCGTCAAGTGCCGATCGTGCTCGACTTGGTGGGTCTTGCAGACAAGCAAGACAGATTTCCGAATCAACTTTCAGGCGGCGAGCAACAACGTGTCTCGATTGCTCGCGCATTCGTCAATCGGCCATTGATTTTGTTGGCTGACGAACCAACCGGCAACCTAGACCCAACAACCAGTGAAGGCATCATGGGTCTGCTGGATGAAATTAATCAGACAGGCACGACGGTTGTCATGGCAACCCATGACCACAGAGTCGTTAACGCGATGCGACGGCGAGTAATTCAACTTGACCGTGGTGTAATTGTGCGCGACCAAGAGCGGGGAGTGTACGAGTAGATGTTTTCGCGAATCGCTTATGCTCTGCGTGAAACTTGGGAGAGTTTCAGACGCAATCTCACGTTGACTGCCGCGGCAGTCTTGACTTCGGCTGTTTCGTTGCTTTTGGTTGGCTCAACATTTTTGATTCAGAGGGCATTCGAAAATCTCTTGGTGCAGTGGCGAGGCGATGTTGAGATGATCGTCTTTGTGCGAAGCGACGCATCGGCTGAGCAGATTGCGTTGGTTGACCAAGTGTTGCGTGCCTCACCAACGATTATTGACGTAGACAAACTTCGTTATTTGAACAAGACCGAAAGTTATGAAGAAGCCAAGCGAATTTTCGCCGGTGACCCAGTCACGTTGGGCTTGCTCACTCCCGAGACAATCCCCACGCAGTTTAAAGTTGTGCCCCTCTCAGATGATCCGACACTGGTTAGATCACTGAGCGATCAATATCGAACTCTCCCCGGAGTCGAAGCAGTTGCTCTTGCCGAAGATGAGTTTGAAGTGATTTCAACGTTGTCAAACTTCATTCGAGTTGTGACGTTGATTACTTCGTTGGTGCTGCTTTTAGTTGCGGTTGGTTTGATCTGGAACACAATTCGAACAGCGATGTTTGCACGTCGTCGCGAAATCGAAGTTATGAAACTCGTTGGAGCAACAAACTGGTTTATTCGAATTCCGTTCATGCTCGAGGGTTTGTTGCAAGGTTTGATTGGCGGTGTTGTGTCTTGCGGCGGGTTGTGGGTTTTGAACTCTGCGTGGACGAGCGGCGTCACCAGTTTCAAACCTGGCACAGGCATCAGTTCGCTTGTCGTACCAGATAGCTATTTGACTTCGGTGATGTTCATACTTTTGGCGATTGGCGCGGTAGTCGGTGCAGTGGGTTCTGCAATCGCAGCGACACGATTCCTTGATGTTTAGTCGCGGCTTAGAAAGATTGCTGTGAGTCAAAAGTTTACGCAAATTGATTATCAAGTGAGCGAAAAAATCGCCACGATTACGCTCAATCGACCCGAAAAACTAAATGCGTTTACGAACACGATGTTGCATGAGATCATTGCGGCGCTTGACCTAAGTGATGCCGATGACGACGTTCGCGCGGTGATCTTCACTGGTGCGGGCCGGGCGTTTTGTGCAGGTGCTGATTTATCGATGGGTGGCGAGACATTTAGTCGCGGTGGTAGCGACGTAGCCGGAGTCAAAGATATTCCTCGAGACGGCGGAGGACTTGTTTCGTTACGAATTTTTGAAAGTAAAAAGCCGGTCATTGGCGCGATAAATGGCCCTGCTGTTGGCGTGGGCGTAACTATGACTCTGCCAATGGATATTCGTTTGTGCAGTGACACGGCCAAGTTTGGTTTTGTCTTTGCCCGACGCGGAATCATCACTGAGGCATGCTCGTCGTGGTTCTTGCCTCGGGTGGTGGGTATCTCTCGAGCCACCGAATGGGTATTTACCGGCCGAATGATTTTGGCTGATGAAGCAAAAGAATCTGGTTTGGTGCGCAATGTTTTTGATTCTGGCGAATTACTTGCCGCTGCTCGGACCTTGGCGCGCGAGATTGCCGAAAACACGGCCCCTGTTTCGGTTGCTTTGTCTCGGCAGATGATGTGGCGCATGCTTGGTGCCTCGCATCCGATGGAAGCGCACCGAGCTGAATCTCGAGGAATTCTGCAACGCGGTAAGTCGCCCGACGCCCGCGAAGGGGTGACGAGTTTTCTAGAAAAGCGTGCCGCAAATTTCACGATGAAAGTTTCGACAGATACACCAAATTTGTTTCCTGAATGGCAAGACCCTGAGTTCAGATAGCTCACTGTTTGAGCGTGTTGGCGGACTGCCGTTTTTTGAACGACTTGTAGACCGCTTTTATGAAGGTGTAGCTACCGACCAGGTTTTAATCGTCCTCTATGAAGATCCACAAAATCTTGTCAAGGCTCGACAGCATTTGACTTGGTTTCTTGCGCAATATTGGGGTGGACCGATGTTGTTCAACGAAAACCGCGGACAGCCAAAGTTACGCATGAGACACATGACTTTTAAAGTTGGTGCACTAGAACGAGACAGATGGTTGGTGCACATGCTGACTGCAGTCAATGAACTCGCACCAGACGAGTTGATTCGCGACGAGATGACGCAATATTTTGTCAAAGCCGCCGAGCATTTGCGAAACGACACTGGTTTGCCGATTTCGTCGGCGCAATACCCGCGTTAACGCAACGCGTAACACGAAATCGCTGCCGCAGCGGCAACATTCAATGAATCAACTTCTGGATTCATTTCGATTCGCACTAGGGCATCGGCACTGGCTATCGCCTGTGCGCTTAGGCCCGCGCGCTCTGAGCCAAAAATCAGTGCACGTTTTTGTGATGAGTCAAGTTTTACGTCAGAAATGTTTGTGGCGTTCTCGTCTGGTGTCAACGCAAACAACTTAAAGTTTTGTGCACGCAACTCGCTCAACGTCTGGGCGATGTCGTTAGTGCGCGCAAAAGGCAAACTAAATGCCGAACCCATCGAAACACGCAATGCGCGACGCGAGAGCGGGTCGGCACTCGTCGAATCACAGATGAGTCCGTCCCAACCCAAACCTGTTGCGCACCGCACGATCGCCCCAATATTGCTTGGATTATCAACTGCTTCAACAACGATTATGCGCTGAGCTTTTGCGACGACGTCGCCAACAGTTAGTGGATCGGGTCGATAAAAAACCCCGAGTGCGCTAAGGGGAACCCCAAGGCCCGTTGCTTCTCGGCGGATTTCAATTTCAGCGGTCAGACATTGCCCGCCAAGTTGGGTGATTTGATCGTCGAAGCATGCTGCTTGTTCGTTGTCGCAAAGCACAACCTCTGGTTTGTAGCCGGAAGCCAGCGCTCGGGCGACTACGAGATCGCCCTCGGCGATGAATCGTCCCGCGGCCAAAGTTGATCGACGCTGAGCAATTGTTGTGAGTTGTCGCTCATTGAGACGCAGAGGATCAAGACGCGGATCTTGGCTTGAGGT
>CANKZL010000032.1 GCA_947488385.1 Acidimicrobiaceae bacterium
CGAGCACGGTGCCGACTTCAACCCAGCCACCCGAATCTTGAATCGCGTTCAGTTGATATGCCTTGACGCGACCAGCTTTGGTGCCACCGATTGTTACGTACTGCAGTTGAGCGCGACCATGCCCGAGGCTGATCATTGATTCGCTGCGAGTTTCACGCCACCGAACAGCTTTGCCGACATGTTTTGCGATATTGCCGAGCAACAACTCTTCAGAATATGCACTGATCTTCGCTCCGAAGCCACCGCCCACATCTGGGGTGATGATCCGAACGTTCTCGGCGTCAATTTTGTTTGCTTTGACAACTTCGTTGCGCACACCTTGGGCATGTTGCGTTGAAATCCATTGAGTTAGTCGGCCGTTTATCCAAATTGCAGCAGAGCCTCGAGCTTCGAGCGGGCATGGTGCCACTCGTTGATTCATAAAGCGCCCCTTGACCACAACTTCGCAGTCTTTGAAAATTTCATCACCAGTGTTGTCAGGCATTCCCATTTCGACCGTGCCCATAACGATGTTGGTTCCGCACTCTTCGTAAAGCAAAGTTTTGCTGACCATCGCCTGCTCGAGATCAATTAGCGGTTCAAGAGTTTCGTATTCAACAATTGCTTTTTCGATTGCATCTTCGCCTTGGTCTGGTCGCTGCGTTACAACCGCTGCGACGAGTTCTCCTACCCATCGAACTTTGCCCTTCGCCAGATGAGATCGTTTAGCCATCGGGTTAAAAGCCGAAGGCTCTTCTTCGAGGCCAAGGTCGTCTGCGGTGAAAACCGCTACAACACCAGGAGAATTTTTGCATTCTGACAAATCGATATTTGTGATTTTTGCGTGGGCGACAGTTGATCGCACGTAGGTCACGTGCAAAGCGCCGGCAAAAAGCGGTTCGTCGTTTAAATCTTCAATGTATTTTCCACCCGATGTCAGAAATTTTGGGTCTTCTTTGCGTAGTACGCGATTTCCAAGAATGCTTCCAGCCATTGTGTTTACCCGACTCTTTGGTTCGTTGCCGTGCTTAATCTACACGAGCGCAGTGACTATGGCTGAAGTGGATTTAGAATTTCGACGCCACTATTGCGCATTTCCTGCGCTATGCGCACCTGCAAGATATTGGTCACAACCGAATATGGCCAGCTAGTTGGAAGGCTCGCTGCCGCATTTGGAACATCAAGCATTGGCACACGCTTTTCGCTGGCCAATAGATAGCCCAATTGAGATCTAATGGCAACTTGTATTCCTTCTGGTGTTTTCAAAACGTCAACTTCGTCTTGCAATGCATCGTTGATGTCTTCGAATGCGGCGAACTGTTCGGCTTTTGAGGCAATCGTGGATCTTTGCTCGTTCCAAGTTTGCATTGGGATGACAAAAAAAGCGAGCGCGACAGCGCCAACAAACACCGTCCCGACCGAGATGATCGCAAATCGGTTGCGGCGCGGGCCGGCAAAGCGCCGTTCAGTAATAGTGCTCACACGTCTATTCTGACGTATTTTGAGGTGTTAACAGCGTTATTTGGTCTAGTGCTTGAATAGCGACGGGTATCTGGCTGTTGCACCAAGTTCTTGTTCGATGCGTAACAGCTGATTGTATTTTGCAACGCGGTCGCTTCGGGCTGGGGCACCAGTTTTAATCTGCCCGCAGTTTGTTGCCACGGCCAGATCGGCAATTGTTGAATCTTCTGTTTCGCCGCTGCGGTGACTCATCACGCTCGAATAATTGTTTGCAGTTGCCAGATTTACGGTGTCAAGAGTTTCGGTAAGTGTGCCGATTTGATTGACCTTGATCAGAACGCTGTTCGCCACTTTTTTGTCGATTCCTTGTTGCAAACGCTTCGGGTTAGTCACGAACAGATCGTCGCCAACAAGTTGCACGCGATTTTTAAGTGCTTGCGACAGTGCCGACCAGCCAGCCCAGTCATTTTCTGACATTCCGTCTTCAATCGAAACAATCGGATATGTATCGACAAGGCGAGTCCACCATGACGCGAGTTCGTCGCTCGTCAATATCTTGTTCTCTCCAGTCAAGTGATATCGCGAATCTCTAAAAAGTTCGCTCATCGCAGGGTCAAGAGCAATCGAGATATCTTTGCCGGGTTTAAAACCGGCTTTTGCAATTGCATCAACCAAAAATTCAATTGCCGATTCATTGCTAGAAAGGTTCGGAGCAAAACCACCTTCGTCGCCTACGGCGGTTGAAAGACCTTTTTCTTTGAGCAATGATTTCAGCGTGTGATAGGTCTCGACACCCCACTGCAGCGCTTGGCTAAAACTATTTGCACCGATCGGCATGATCATGAACTCTTGCAAGTCAATGTTGTTATCGGCGTGAACGCCACCGTTCATCACATTCATCATTGGCACCGGCAGAGTTATTGCTTTGTCGCCACCGATTGATCGATACAACGGTGTCTGTCTGTCGTCGGCTGTTGCTCGAGCAACTGCGAGACTGACGCCGAGCATTGCGTTTGCGCCAAGTCGCGACTTATTCTCTGTGCCGTCAAGTGCAATCAATTTGTGGTCTAGAGATTTCTGATCGGCTGCGTCAAGTCCAATGATCGTTGAGGCGATTTCTGTGTTTACATTTTTAACTGCGTTCTGCACGCCCTTGCCCAAATAGCGCTTGCCCCCGTCGCGCAATTCAACTGCTTCGTGCTCGCCAGTTGATGCCCCAGAGGGCACGATTGCTCGACCAAATGCACCAGAGTCAAGCGTGACTTCAACTTCGACAGTTGGGTTGCCGCGCGAGTCTAAAACTTCTCGTCCATGAACTTTTTTGATCTGCGTCATCGGCTAATAACTTACGCCATCTGTGACTAGTCGCGAGTATTTTTCTTGACAGTGTCCCAAAGTTCATCAAGTTGGGCGAGAGAGCAGTCTTTGAGTGTCAAGTTGCGCTGTTCGGCAAGTGCAACAACGCCTTCAAATCGACTGCGAAATTTATCTGCAGCCGATCGCAAGGCAGTTTCGGCGTCAACACCAAGATGGCGCGACAAGTTGACAACGCTGAACAAGACATCCCCAAGTTCGAGGGCGACTTCGCTCGGGTCGCTTTTCTGCTTCACGGCTTGACTCAACTCGTTTAATTCTTCTGTGATTTTTGCTGAAGCCCCAGTGCTGTCTGGCCAGTCAAAACCATGTTCGGCAGCGCGCTTTTGCAACTTTGATGAATACATCAGCGATGGCGAAGAGTTGGCAACACCTTCAAAAATTGAAGTGCTGGTCACGGCACCGCGTTCTTGCTGTTTGATTGCATCCCAGTTGGTCACTACCGCATCGGGCGAGTCTGCTTGAACGTCGCCAAATACATGCGGGTGGCGACGCACCAACTTGTCATGAATCGAGCGAGCCACATCGGCGATGGTGAACCTGCCCTGCTGCTCGGCGATCGTTGCGTGAAACTCAACTTGATAAAGCAGATCACCAAGTTCTTCAATGAACTTTTCATCAGTTGTTTGATCATCGACGCTAAGTGAGTTGATCGCATCTACAACTTCGTAAGTTTCCTCGATCAAGTAGCGCACTAAAGACTCGTGTGTCTGTTTTTCATCCCAAGGGCATTTTTCACGAAGTGTGCGCGCGAGTGAGTGCAACTTTGCCATCTCTCCGGCTACTGGCTCGGCGAGCTCGGCTATATAAATAGTCGTCAAGTGATCTGGCTCAATCACGCGATCAAGTTCTTGCCACGTCGTATGGATCACTTTTTGATCCTCAAGCCCGAGATGATGCAATATCACAACAGGTTCGTCACCAGTTGCTGACTCATGAGCCAACTTGATGTTTGATAGAACCCAATTTGCATGGCACTGAGCCACGAGCAGTGGCCCGGTTTGGCCAGCAGCAAGTTCAGCAAAGCGATGACCGTCAATTAATCGCACGCTCGCATCAACAGGGTCGATTCGCAAGACGCTCCAGGCGACATCTAAAAAACTCATTGCCGGAACCAGCAATACTTCAACGCTCTTGTCTTGCATCAGTATTTGCACCGTCTGTTCAAGCACGAGAGGTGAGCCAGGTACCGCATACAAAATGTGCTGATGTTTTTTTGCCTCAATCGCGAGTCGCTCGGCGATCGCGCGATAGACATCTTCAAATGCGTCGTGTTTCTCGTATTCATCGTCAAAACTCACTGCATCTTTTACAAGGTATGCGCTCGGGTGGCGCGACGTGCGAACGAACCGATGATTGGCAGCGCTGATCGCTTTTAAAGTTTGTTCGTTTATTGAGTCTGGCGAACCAGGGCCGAGGCCGACGACGGTGATCTGCGCGGTCATGCGCGAACCAAAATCAGTTCGAGATGACACCGCCACGGGCCGAACTCCAGGTTCCGTAGGCAGAGTCAATTTTTATTTTTGTGGTTGCGAGGTATCCAGTTAACAGATTTGGTCCGGCGCTCTTTGACATCAATTTAGAAATATCGTCGGCTACTTCGACAAATGGTCGAGCATAAATGACGTGATAACCAAAACTTGATTTGACTGGGCCGAAGGCAACGCCCGGTTTTGCGAGAAGTGCGCCCGCGGTGAAGTCAACATCAAAGCCACTCTGATATTCGGCAAGGGTCATGCAGGCATTGTCTGCACCACCGAGTGCGCCACCAGACTCTTTTGCATTTGGCTCGATTGAATATTCGCCAGCGAGTTTTGCAAAGTCGGTTCCGGCATTGAATTTCGCAATTGCCTCAACGGCTTTTGCTTCTTGTTCTACAACTAGATGTCGAACACACATCACGCCGAGTGTTGCCGGTGACTTTTCGTACATTTCAGCGGCTTTTTTCGCGTCAGGTGCGGTGACTCGTGCAAGAGCGAGAGTGCCAGCGTTGAGTTCAACAATCAAATCTTTGAGGCCGTCTGTGAACTCAGTTGTATCTGTATTTTGCGCGATCTTTGATTTGATCTCGTCACGATCAGCGGCTGTGATTTCTTCGCCATAAATCTTTAGCACTTGGTCGGTTGCCGCACCTTGAACGAGGGCCGAAAGAATGCCTCGAACCGTTTCACCGTCGATTTCACCATCAACAACCGGCGTTTGACCAGCCTCGCCAAGCTCGGTCACGGTCTGCTCAAGTTCAGTGCGAGAAATTTTTCTACCGTTGATTTCGGCTGCTGCATTTGAAGTCGCTCCGCAGGATGCGACAAAAATCGCCAAAGATGCAAGGGCTACCGACTTGGTTGCTAAGAAGTTTTTGTTTTTCACCGCACTCACACTAGTGCCGCAGTTTCGACAAGTTCTTGCATAAAGCCGACCAAATAAGTTGCCGCGTCATCTCCGCGTGGAATTGCGATGTTCAGTTCGTTTGTTTGTTCGCGGTAGGTCGCACTCGGCGACAATCGCACAAGGCGCATGGCTTCGCTGGCTTTCAGCGTGATTGGGGCAAGGCGTGCGCGATTATCGGCGACAACAATTTCGCGAAGCCCAAGGCGATGACATTCTGCTCGCAACGAACCGACAACAAGCAGTGCTTTTGCTTGTTCAGGAAGTTCGCCATAACGATCTTGCCATTCGGTTTGGATATCGAGCACGTCTGCATGCGTTTTAACGGCAACGAGACGGCGGTATGCATCAAGTCGAAGTTCTTCTTTTGCAACATAATCATTGGGCAAGAATGCCGTGATCGGCACATCAATTTTCAGTTCGACAACAATTTGTGGTGCTTCGCCCTTCATCTCGGCGACTGCCTCGGTCACGAGTTGGCAATACAAGTCGTAGCCCACAGCCGCAATGTGGCCGCTTTGTGCTTCGCCGAGCAAGTTGCCTGCACCACGAATTTCAAGATCGCGCATTGCGATTTTGAATCCACTGCCGAGTTCGGTTGCCTCACCGATCGTGCGCAATCTTTCGTAAGCATCCTCAGAGAGTGCGCGATCACGCGGATGAAATAGATATGCATAAGCACGTTGACCGCTGCGACCAACTCTTCCACGAAGTTGATGCAACTGACCAAGACCAAGCAGATCGGCTCGCTCAACAACGAGTGTGTTTACTGTCGGCATGTCGATGCCGCTTTCAATGATTGTTGTGCAGACGAGCACGTCAAACTTGCCTTCCCAGAAATCTTGCACTGCGCGTTCGAGAGTCGCCTCGTCCATTTGACCGTGGGCTACGACGATTCGCGCTTCTGGTACTAGTTCGCGCAATGAACGTGCTCGATCTTCGATCGTCTTGACCCGATTGTGTACCCAAAAAACCTGGCCGTCACGCAAGAGTTCGCGACGAATTGCCTCTGTCGCCACGCGGTCATCTTCTTCGCCTACAAATGTGAGAATCGGTTGGCGATCGGCAGGGGGCGTGTGCAGCAGCGACAAGTCGCGAATGCCGACCAAACTCATCTCAAGCGTGCGTGGAATCGGTGTCGCGGTCAGCGTCAAAACGTCAACATTTGTTTTGAGCTGTTTCATTTGCTCTTTGTGTTGCACTCCGAAACGTTGTTCTTCATCGACAACCAGCAAGCCCAAGTCTTTAAATTTGACGCCCTCTTGCAAAAGACGATGAGTGCCAATCACGCAGTCAATTTCGCCAGTCTCAAGTTTTTTTATCACTTGCTTTGCACGCGTAGCGGTCAAAAAGCGCGAAAGAACTTCAACTTGAATCGGATAGCCGGCAAATCGGTTGGCAAATGTCGTGCCATGCTGCGATGCGAGCAAAGTTGTCGGCACAAGAACCGCAACTTGTTTGCCATCTTGAATGCATTTAAATGCCGCACGAACCGCGACCTCAGTTTTGCCGAAACCGACATCACCGCAGACAAGACGATCCATCGGAACTTCGCGCTCCATGTCGGCCTTTGTTTCGACAATTGCCGTGCGTTGATCGGGTGTTTCAACAAACGGAAACGCCGCTTCCATTTCGTCTTGCCACGTCGTGTCGGCCGAGAACGCGTGGCCCGCTGCGTTGACTCGTTTTTGGTAAAGAACGACAAGTTCTTGGGCGATTTCGCGAACAGCGCTGCGCACACGAGACTTTGCGCGAGCAAAATCTGAGCCACCCATTCGATTGAGAGTTGGTGTTTCGCCGCCGATGTATTGACGAATCGCGTCAATGTGATCTGTCGGCACATAGAGATTGCCGTTGTTGTATTGCAAATGCAAGTAGTCGCGCTCGACGCCACCCATCGACTGTTTGGCCATGCCGAGATATTTTCCGACACCGTGCACATGGTGAACAACATGGTCGCCCGGTTTTAAATCTTCAAAAATGCTGGATGAACTGCGCTTGGGTGGTTTGACGTGACGATGAGTTCGACGTCGGCCTGTCAGGTCGCTTTCGGTGAT
>CANKZL010000033.1 GCA_947488385.1 Acidimicrobiaceae bacterium
CATGCCATCCCAATTCGCGTTCGGCGCGTGATGCGTCTACTCGGCGACGAGGTTGGCCATCAGGGCGTGAAGAATCCCAAACAAGTTCTCCGGCAAAGCCGACGATTCGCGCAATCGTCTCGGCGGTCTCGCGAATTGTGATCTCTCGGTTGTTGCCAAGGTTGAGTGGCTCGGTTGAGTCGTGAAGTTCGCTAGCCAGCAGAATTGCGCGAGCCGCATCTTTCACATATAAATAGTCGCGACTTGCCGATCCGGTTCCCCAGACAGCGATCTTGTCTAGCTTTTGTTCTTTTGCTTCGACACATTTCTTGATCAAAGCCGGAATCACATGAGATACGTCAGGATGAAACTTGTCGCCAGGTCCAAACAAATTTGTCGGAATCAAGAAAGCAAACTTTTGTCCGTATTGCTGGGCATTTACCTGGGCATGAATCAGCAATGCTTTTTTTGCAATCCCATATGGGGCATTCGTCTCTTCGGGGTAGCCGTCCCAAATTGATTCTTCGCGAAATGGAACTGGCGTAAATTTCGGATAACTACAAACCGTGCCGAGCAGAATCGTTTTTTCAACTCCGGCAACTCGGGCTGCTTCAATCGTGTGCGTGCCCATCATTAAGTTGTCAAGGTAGAGCGGTGCAGGTGCAACTTGGTTATAACCAATGCCACCAACTCGAGCAGCGAGGTGCACAACGTGGCTCGGCTTGTGTTTTTGAAACAGATCCAGAGCGACTCCTGGCACGGTTAAGTCGGCTTGCTTGTGTGTCGGGGCAATTACGTTTGCGCCAGCCGAACTAAACGCATCAACAACGTTGCGACCTAAAAAGCCGTTACCTCCGGTGACAAGAACTTTGCGATTTTTCCAAAATGTATTGGACGAAGTCGAAGATGTAGTCGACGAAGATTTTTCGTTCATATGGCTACTCACATCGTACGACCCAAAGCCTGTTGTCTTTAGCCGTAAGGGCTTTGCGCCAATTATCAAGCCAACGCGGGCAGAATAGAAGGAATGCGTGTGGCCTACTCTTTGGAACAGTGCTGGCATCGCGTACCAGGAGGCACAGCGACCGCAGCGATTGAAGTAGCCCGCGTGCTGCCAAACTTGCGACGCGACATACAGCTGATTGGTTTTGCCGGCCGACACAAAGTTGCGCCGCAAGATGCGTATCAGCCGCCAATCAACGTAGAGCAACTTTTCCTGAGCGGTGCGGCACTTTACGAGTCTTCGATGCGATTTGGCTTTCCGAAAGTAGAACAGGCAACAGGTCAAGTAGATCTATTGCATTGCACTTCGATAATTCCGTTTGCCAACAAATCAAAAATGGTGGCGACGATTCACGATCTTGCTTTTTTGAAGTATCCACAGTTTTTTAGCCGACGAGGCAACTCGGTGTTTCGCCGTAGTCTCAAAATTCTGCTCGAGCGCGCCGATGTTTTGTTGTGCTCGTCTCAGTCCACACTTGAAGACTGCGCCGAATACGGTTTCTCTCGAGATCGACTCGAACATGTTCCACTCGGAGTGGTTGCCCCAATGGTGATGACCAGCCAAGATCAAGTTAAGACTCGCTATAAATTGCCCGATGAGTATTTGCTGTTTGTCGGCACACTCGAACCGCGCAAAAATTTAAGCCAGTTGATTGATGCACTTGAAATTCTTGGTGATTCGGTGCCAGATCTTGTTGTTGTTGGGTCGACTGGTTGGGGCGATGTGCCCGAAGCAGAAAACTTGACGAGCAAGACCAAAACGCGGGTGCACTTTGCGGGTTTTGTTCAGCCCAGTGATCTTGGGGCAATTTATGCCGGGGCACAAGTTCTTTGTTATCCATCTTTGATGGAGGGTTTTGGTTTGCCAATTCTTGAAGCCATGAGTTACGGCACGCCAGTCGTGACGAGCAAAGGTTCTTCAACACAAGAAGTGTCTGGTAATGCTGCCGTGTTGGTCGACCCGCTGAACATCGAAAGCATTGCAGCCGGCATCACTCAAGCGATAAACCACAAAGCCGAGTTGTCGCAATTGGGTCGCAAGCGTGCCAGCGAAATGACTTGGCAGGCCACGGCACAAAAAACAGCCGAAGTTTATGAGCGGGTGGTGCAGTGACTTTGAAAGTCGGTGTGAACTTGCTTTGGTTGCGTAGCGGGCAAGTCGGCGGGTCGCAAGAATATTTGATTCGACAACTACTGGGATTAAAGATGTGCAATCAACAAAACTTCGCGGTGACGTTGTTTGTTCAACCTGGTTTCGGCAAAAATCACCCCGAACTTGCAGAAATTTACAAATACGTCGAAGCTCCCAAACATGGTGGCGCGCGTGCGTTGAGAATTCTTCTTGAGCAGACTTGGCTTGCTTTCAAAGTACGCAAATTTGACGTAGTTCATCACGGCGGTGGCACGATGCCACGCTTTGCCGGAAAGTCGACCGTTCTGACAGTTCATGACGTGCAATATCTTTCATTTCCAGAAAATTTCAGTCGCCTGCGACTGACGTATTTGCGCAAAGTAGTGCCAAGGTCGCTCGTCCGAGCATCAATAGTCACTACACCAAGCGAATATGTCCGCCAGAGGCTGATTGAGAAGTTTGCAATTGCGCCGAGCAAAGTGCATGTTGTGCGACACGGCATCGACGATCAACTCGGTAAGTCGGCCACGAGCGAGCAAGAGTTGCGCCGCAGGCTTCGACTCGAAAACAAAGAGGTGATTTTTCTACCTGCAGTGACTCATCCGCACAAAAATCATAAGTTTTTGTTGCAACTGATGAAGTCTCATTGGGTTGACAAGAACCTCGTTTTGGTTTGTGCGGGTGGTCAAGGTCGCGGCGAAGTTGACTTTATGCGCGAAGTGCGGCGGTTGAATCTAGATGATCGAGTCGTGCGCATCGGTCGTGTCGCTGATGATGATCGCGACGGGTTGCTCAAACTTTCTCGGGCGTTGGTTTTTCCGAGTTTGTATGAAGGTTTCGGTGCACCAGTCATTGAGGCAATGCAACTTGGAACGCCAGTCATTGCCAGCGACTGTGCGGCTTTGCCGGAGATCGTCGGTGATGCTGGTCTCGTACTTTCACTCAAAGTTGAGATCTGGGCGAATGCGCTGGATGTTGCGGCAAGCAAGAAAGAGGCGCTGGTCAAAGCCGGAAAACTTCGGTCAGAATATTTCTCGATTGCCAACTCGGGTAAAGATTTAGCACTGGCTTACGAGGCGACAAATTCATGACAAAAAAGTTGCGACTAATTGTTCTGTGTCCACACTTTGAGCCAGACATGGCGCCGACCGGTGTAGTGATGACAAGAATCGTGCATGAACTCGCAGCCCGCGGTCATCAATTGCATGTCGTCACTTCGTTGCCGTGGTATCGCAAACATCAAGTTGAAGCTGGCTGGTCTGGCGCATTGTGGCGTGTCGAGAAAAAATCGTGGGGTTCAATCACTCGTGTACAACCGTTTGCAGGTCGAACTAAAAGCAACTTGGTTCGTCGCGCGGTGGGTTTCGTTCTGTTCAGTTACTTTGTCGGTTTGCGCGCTTTGTTTGCGGGCGGGTTTTGGCGTCGAGTTGATGGAGTGCTCGCCATGTCACCACCACTCACGCTGGGTCTAATTGGCTGGCACACAAAACTTTTCAGAGGCGGAAAACTAGTTTTCAATATTCAAGATGTGTTTCCTGATGCAGCAATCGAGACTGGGGCGATCACAAATGAACGGGTGATCGCAGCGGCGTCTTGGCTTGAGCGGGTGAGTTACAAGCGCTCAGATTCGGTGGTGCTGTTGTCTGATGACTTGGCGAACAACGTGCAGCGCAAACTTGATCAGAAGTTTCATCGACGCGTCAAGGTAATTCCAAATTTTGTAGACACTCAAGCGATCATGCCGATGTCTCGAATGACTAGTTACAGACGTGAACTCGGCATCGACGAATCTCTCGTCGTGATGTATGCCGGCAATGTTGGTTTTTCTCAATCTCTTGAGCTGTTGATTGAAACTGCACGAGCGATTCCAGATGTGGTCGTTTTGATTAATGGTGAAGGTGCGGCACGCAAATCTCTCGAGATGGCAGCGCAAGGTTTGGCCAATGTCAAGTTTGGTGACTACCAAGACGTCTCACGCTTGAGTGAAGTATTGGCAACTGGTGATCTTCACGTTGTGCCACTGCGTCGTGGTTTGGGTTCAGTCAGCGTGCCATCTAAGACTTATTCGATACTTGCTGCGGCTCGTCCGATTTGTGCAGCAATTGATCTAGATACTGAAGTGCCTCGAATATTGGCGGCGTCGAATGCCGGAGTTTGCGTTGAACCCGACAATTCGCAGGCTTTTGTATCCGCAATTTCTGCGATGATTGCTGACCGTAAAACTCTTGAAGAAATGGGTCTACGCGGGCGAAAATGGGTTGAGGGGCATGCTTCGCCCCAGTCGATTGCGCAGCGTTACGAAGCCTTGTATACGCGATAAGCCTGTAGCATTTCTTCCTCGTGGCTACCTCATCTTCAGCGAAAAAAATCGCCCGTCTGGCTGAAGCCAGCAAAAATCGCAAGGGTCGAAAAGTTCGAGTGCAGGGTGGCTCTTTGTTTCCGTCGATGATCTTCGTGATTGTCGTACTCGGTGTGGGCCTTATTGCCTATGCCCGCCAAAGCCAAGAACGAGTGAGCGCACTCGACACGGCAAAGCAGACCTACTACACAGCGTTTGGCATCTATAAGTGTGATGCATTCATCGAGAACTTGCCGGACGCGACGCAATTAGGCGACGATCCTGCAACTTTGAAGCCAGGTGCATTTATCGAATCGCCAGGTGTCGTGCGCTGGGAGCCACAAGTGTTGTCCGGAGAGCGTCGCGCAAAACTTGAAACAATTTTTGAACTTTACGGTTTGAAAGTAACGAACGATTCAATCGAGTTTCCTTCGACTCTAAATAATGGTGAGAAAATTACCGAGATTGACACCAAGTGTGGCGACAAAGACGCAACCGTTCAGGTTGTCGTGTGGGATACAAAAATTGCGTCATCAAAAGTTTCAATTGCCGAGCTCGGCAATGTGCGTTTGACTGGCAATGGCATGGCGATCACTTTGGCTTTCGTAGCCAAAGATGTTGAAGTGCCGCAACCGGTGACGGTCACAGACCTTGATCTTCTGATCACGGGTTAACAACAAAATCGGAGAAGATCGACAAATGCACGCAGTCGTGCTAGTTGGTGGGTTCGGCACGAGACTTCGACCGCTGACGTTGGCCACGCCAAAACCACTGTTACCAATCGGAAACTCGCCACTTCTTGAGCGGCTGATGACATCATTGGCCAAGGGTGGCGTAACAAACGCAGTTTTGTCGCTCGGTTTCAAACCCGAACCGTTTCTTGAGGCGTTTCCGACAAATGTTTGTGCTGGTGTCAAATTAACTTATGCAGTCGAAGATCGACCATTAGATACTGCGGGCGCAATCGGGTTTGCTGCACGAGAGGCCGGTATTCATACTCGCGGTGAAACTTTTCTTGTCGCCAATGGCGATGTGTTGACTGACTTAGATATCTCTGAGCTGATTAAATTTCATCGTTCGGCGGGTGCGCAGGGAACAATACATCTCACTCCAGTCGAAGATCCTTCGCAATATGGTGTTGTCGAGACGGATGCCGATGGTCGTGTGCTTCGTTTTGTTGAAAAGCCTTTGCCGGGTCAGTCAAACTCGCGCAATGTGAACGCCGGAACTTACGTTTTTGAAGCGTCGGTGCTTGATCGCATGCCAGGTGTTGCGCCGCTGTCAATTGAACGCGCAACATTTCCTGAAATGGTTGTTGACAAGCAGCTCTTTGGTTTTGCAACCGACGACTATTGGGTTGATGCAGGTCGCCCTGATACTTATGTTCGTGCCAACATCGATCTATTGCAGCGCAAACACGGCTACTCGGTCGCAGCCGTCAGCACGAAAGCAGACATTGCAAAATCGGCAACGATTTCACAAAGCATGATTGCCGACGACTGTAAGGTCGGCGAGAATGCTCAAGTCGTGCGCTCAGTTCTGCTCAATGGCGCCAAGGTTGAAGCCAATGCCGTAGTTATAGATAGTGCAGTGATGGGTCATATCGGTTCATTTGCCGAAGTCACTTCATGCCTGGTTGGTGTTGACGGCGACGTCCGATCTGGCGCAGTATTGCGTGATGCCAAAGTTCCCGATCCAAACTGAAAGAACCTAATGGCACAAATTAACGGCGTCTTGGTCTGCGGCGGAGCAGGTTTCGTCGGGTCACATCTAGTTGATCGTTTACTTGCTGACGGTCACAGCGTTGAAGTTGTAGACGATCTGTCGGTCGGATCTCTTGCCAACTTGAGTTCTGCTCGCGCCTCGGGCGGAACATTGAGATTTCACCATCTCGATGTTTCGGCGCCAGAATTTTCAGAACTAATTGCATTGCGCCGACCATCTGTCATATATCACTTGGCATTGTTGCCAACAGGCGCAACGCGCACCAACGAGATGTTGCGTTCTGCAACTTTGCTTCTTGCCGTACTTGAAGCCGCGCGGCGCTACGCGGTAAAAAAAGTTGTGGTGGCGCTGCCAGCGGGCTTGCTTTATGGCGAAGTTCCCGCGCGGCAGTTGCCGGTCAAAGAAGGTCGCAAGTCAGACCCAATGGGTGTCGCGCACGTCATGGCGAACACGTTGGTCGATTTGCTCACCGTCTATCGCGAAAGCTACGACGTTGAGTTCACTGCCCTTGCTATGACAAATGTTTACGGTTCACGCCAACGTTCGAGCGATGGGGTAGTTGCAGCGTTCGCCAATGCGGTGGTCAACCAAACACCGCCTGTGATTTGTGGCAACGGTCGACAGACGCGAGATTTTCTTTTCATCGATGATGCAGTTGACGCACTTGCACGAGCGATCAACAAAGGTGGTGGATTGGTGATCAACGTCGGCACGGGTGTGCAAACAACGATCAACGACTTGTGGCACTTGATTGGCAGTCAGACGACGTTGCAAGAAACCTATGAATCTGCGCGTCACGCCGACTTGCAACGCAATGCGGTGAATGCAACCCGTGCTCGCATTCAACTTGGTTGGTCGCATTGGACTTCTCTTGAGTCGGGCGTCGACGAATTGCTCGGACGCAAAAAATAATCAGCGAAACAAATCTTCTTGAGGCGGTCGCACCAGCTCGCTGATTTTTGAGTCGCGGAACCACTCTTTATCCGCGCCACGAATAACTGCAACTGGCACACCAGAAGACTTGCCCATTACAAGTTCGGC
>CANKZL010000034.1 GCA_947488385.1 Acidimicrobiaceae bacterium
GAAGGTCGACCAACAAATTCAAAATTGCTGCTTGCACCGAAACGTCAAGTGCCGACGTTGGTTCATCGCAAAGAACAATCTGTGGGGCGCCGGCAAACGCGCGAGCAATCGCCACACGCTGTTTGAGGCCGCCTGAAAGTTGCACTGGTCGCGCACCATGCAAACTTGCCTCAACACGCATGCCCAACAGCAGTTCGTGTGCTCGGTCAATTGACGTGCGCACGCTGAACCCACGCAGGCGCTCAACTGCTCGACTTACAATTCGCGTCACACTGTGACGACGATTCAAGGCCTGGTCTGGGTTCTGAAACACAATCTGCATTGCACCAACATCTTGCACGTCACGGCGATTCAAAGTTCTTGCCAAGCCCTTGCCGTCAAGAGTGACCACACCGCCTTCTTCGGGTGCGACCAAGCCCAAAACAAGTTTGGCAATCGTCGTCTTTCCTGAGCCCGACTCGCCTACCAGCCCGAGAGTTTCACCGACACCCAGAGTCAGCGAGACGTCGTTGATTACTCGAATTTGCTGGCCGTCCTGCGTAAACACTTTTGACAAGTGGCTGACGTTCAGCAGGCCGTCACCGACATTGGCCGTGCGCGACGTGGATGTTGCCTTGATCTCAATCTGCTCGACCGAGCGCGGCAAACCACTGGCCTTATCACTGTGGAAGCATCTCGCAATGTGTGAACCCGAGATATTTACCATTTGGGGTTGCGTAGAGCGACACTTGTCTTCAACCAATGCGCAACGGTCAGCAAAAACGCAACCGTCAAAGTGGGTGCCAAGAGCAGGTGGCGTACCAGGAATCGTGTCTAGGCGATCAACGCTCTTGTGCAAACCACCGCGCGGAATGCAACGCAACAACCCAACCGTATACGGGTGACTTGGACTGTTAAACAAATCTGCAGTTGCGCCTTGTTCGACGAGTGCACCAGCATAAAGAACACCAACGCGATCACACATATTGCGAATCACGCCCAAGTTGTGGCTGATAAACAAAACCGCAGTTCCAGTATCACGACGCAACTCACGCACGAGATCTAAAACCTCGGCTTCAACTGTGGCATCAAGACCAGTCGTTGGTTCATCCATTACCAACAATCTTGGGTTCGATGCCAACGCCATCGCAATAACAACTCGTTGCGCCATACCACCCGACAATTGATGTGCGTATCGTCGCATAACTTGTGAGGGGTCTGAAATCTGAACCTTTGTCAGCGCTGCCTGTGCCATCTCTAACGCGTCGGTCTTTGACGCTCCATTCAGTTCAAACACCTCGGCGATTTGCTTGCCGATTCTGATGGTTGGGTTAAGCGCCGTAGACGGATTTTGATAAACCATTGAGATCGCCGAGCGACGCAGTTTGGCGACATCGCCTTCACCAATATCGACGATGTTCCTACCCTCGAACAAAATAGAGCCAGCCGTAATTTTGCCGTTACGGGGCAAATACCGCATCGCAGCAAAGGCTGCAGTTGACTTGCCGCAACCCGATTCACCTACAAGCCCGTAAGCCTCACCCGGTGCGATTGAAAACGAAACGTCACGTAACACTTGGCGATCAATGCCACGAACGGTGTAAGAAACTTCGAGATTGCGGAGTTCAAGTGTCGGCGTATTCAAAGTGCTCATAATTCAAACACCTCAAGCAGCGCATCTGAGATCAAATTGATGCTTACCGCAACTGACGCAATCGCCAACGATGGAAACAAAGTTGGCCACCACACATTGGTAAAAATCAGCGACCAAGTATCAGCAACCTGCGTGCCCCAGTCTGGCGAGCCAGCTTCAAGGCCCGCGCCCAAAAATGAGAGCGTAGCGACTGCGAAAATTGCATAACCCAAACGAACCGTGAACTCAACAATCAGAGTTGGCAATACGTTTGGCAATACTTCTCTAAACAAAATATGGCCAGTTTTTTCGGTGCGCAATTTCGCCGCGGCTACATATTCGAGCTCAGACTCGCCCAGCACTGCCGCACGAACAGTTCTTGCCACGTTTGGCGTAAAGATGAAGCCGATAATCAAAATCGTGATGATAGAAGACGAACGACCAATCGCAGCCACGGCCAGCAAAGCGATGATGATTACTGGGATTGCCGAGATCGCTTCAAGTATGCGCATCAAGACCATGTCAAATTTTCCTTTGAGATAGCCGGCAGTCAAACCAAGGGATGCGCCAAGAAATGCACCGAGCAATGTAGCCAGAAATGAAATGACGATAATCACCCTCGAGCCAACTATGACTCTTGAAAATACGTCGCGACCGTTGCTGTCAGTGCCAAACCAATACTTCAAAGAAGGCGCAGAGTTGATCGACTCATAGTCCATAAAGTCTTGGTCGTATCTTGCAATTAATTTGCCAAAGACCGCACTAAGTATCCAAAACGCCAAGATTGATGCCCCAACAATGAACGCTTTATTCTTTTTGAGAACAGCGAGGCGCTCACTGAGCTCGGTTTGTTTCGCTTGTTTTGCTGTCTCGTCGGTCATTCTGTCACCCTTTGTCTAATGCGTGGGTTTAGAACTGCAAACAAAATATCTGCAAACAACTGGAACACAATAATCACGACACCGGTTAAAAACACTGCGCTCTGAAGCAGTGGAAAGTCTCGAGCGATAACAGCGTCAAGCAAAATGTTGCCAAAACCTGGATAATTAAAAACTCTCTCGATTGCGATGAGCCCACCAGCAAGATACGGAACTTGAGTTGCAATAACTGCGATCGTTGGCAACAACGCATTACGCAACACGTGGCGAAACACAGCTGTTTTTCGTGAGAGACCCTTTAGCACTGCTGTGCGCATGTAGTCAGAATCAAGGGCTTCAATTACACCTGCTCGAGTGATTCGCGAGATATAGCCAAACAACACAAAAAGAAGCGCGATAGACGGAAGTATCAGATGATAAATACTGCTAATAAAATTTGGGTTTTCTTCATCCGGAAATGCAGAAACTGGAAACGCACGAATCGCTACCCCAAACACAAGAATCAGCACAACCGCCCAAACGAACTCAGGAATCACCGCAGCCGAGAGCCCGCCAACTGTCAATACTCTGTCAACTTTCTTACCTCTGTTCATCGCCGCAGCAATGCCACCCAAAATGCTTATAGGTGCAATCAAAATCAATGCGACAATCGCCAACTGCGCAGACTTCCCGGCGGCGGGCCCCAAAATTTCGCCAACGGGTTGTTCATACTGCAACGAAGTGCCTAAGTCGCCAGTCAGTACCCCGCCCATCCATCGGCCGTATTGCACAACCAGTGGCTTGTCAAAGCCTTTTTCTTTGTTCCAAATTTCGAATGCTTCAACAGTTGCGTCTCTGCCAAGAGTTTGCTTGGCGATATCGCCAGGCAAAATAGATGTCATCAAAAAAATGATTACCGAGACGATGACAAGAGTCAAAAGCGACAGCCCAACTCGCTTGACGATGAATCTCAGCATAGAAATTTTAAGTTTAGCAACGACAGAACAACACCTCTTGACTTGCAGGACAAATAAAAAGAGACCGACCTAGTTTTCTAGGCCGGTCTCTTTTCTAATTACTAATTGGATTTTGAATCGCTATTAAGCGTTCGCTCCTGAGGTCCAGTTCGCACCTTGCTGGTTGAACTCAACACCCTTAACTTTGTTTGAAGTTACAGACACGCGAGTTTCGTTGTAAACAACGATGATCGGTGTGTATTTGAGTGCTGCCTTTTGAATTGCCGAGCTTGCAGCCTTTTTCTTGGCTGTTGTAAGCGCAGATGTCCACTGGTCGATTGCGGCATCAAGTTCTGGCGCATCAAGGTAGTGCGGGTTCCAGTCTCCGGTCGACTTCCACTCGCGAGTGAGATACTCGTCAGGTGTTGGTCGGCCAGCCCATTCGGCGATACCGAATTCGCTTGCAAGCCACTCGCCCTTGTTCTTGACTTTTGAACCCTTGACTGATGGGTAGACCGAGTAGGCGTACCATCTCGCGCCACCACCGTCTGAACCGTCAAGATCAACAGTTACGTCGATGCCGATTTCTTTGCACGATGACTTGACAAATTGTGTGAACTTGTCGATGTCGTCACGCTTCCAGCTCTGAAGAGTTACTTTGAAACCGTTCGGCACACCTGCTTCTTTAAGCAGTGCTTTCGCGCGAGCGATATCTTTCTTGCGTTGTGGCACCGACTTGTCAGCAGTTGGGAACGAGTCCATTACTGAGTCATTGGCAATCAATGCATAGCCACCAAGAACACCCTTGATGTAGGCGGCTCGATCAAGTGTCAAGGCAATTGCTTCACGAACACGCTTGTCAGTCAATTGACCGATGTCGGCGCGCATGTGCATGTGTAAACCACCACATGTTGGAACCAAAGTCTTGTAGAACTTTGCCTTTGGCAATGTGTCTGCCTCGTTGCCGTAAAGCAAGTGAATCGAGTCAAGCTTGCCGGTCTTCAACGCTGGAATTGCGGCACTCTGTGACACGTATTGGATCTGCTCCATCGTCTCGAACGACGGCATTTGAGCCTTGTCAAAGTAGTTCGGGTTCTTCTTGAACACGGTCTTTTCGTTGACCTTGTGCGAAACCATGATCCACTTGCCGGTGCCGTTCATTGTATTAACCCACGACTCGTCACCCTTTGCACCATTCTTCAACATGAGCAAACCGTAGTTTGAACTTGAAACTGCAAACGGGAAGTTCGCATTTGCCTTCTTCAGGTCGAAACGAACTGTTGTGGCGTTCACTTTGACACAGTCAGCGACGTCAGCAAGACGAGCAGCTGATTGCGACTTGTTTACTGGGTCAAGGTGAGACTTGATTGTGTAAACAACATCATCTGCAGTCAATGCTGAACCATCATGGAACTTTACGTCAGTGCGAATTGTGAATGTCCAAGTTTGACCGGCATTTGAACCCTTCCAGTTCGTAGCCACGCTTGGCTTGAGCTCGCCTGATGGCGCAACATCACAAAGCCAAGAACCAACGGCATTGAGAATTCCGAGTGATCCACCTTTTGACATCCAAGGTGCTGCTGGGCCTTCTTGAGCCTGAGCTGCGTACCTGAATACTTTTCCTGCTGCACCGACAGATGATCCGCCGAGCATTTGAGCAAACGGAATTGCTACTCCGGTTGCTGCTGCTGCCTGAATGAAATGACGACGCGACAAACCTGTTGTCGAGACTTCATTTGTTGTTTGCTCAATTGTTGTCATTGGTTCCCCTTGTGTTTTGAATAATTGTGACTGGTGAAATTGCAAATCAAATTGCGACCCCACCAAGTCGCGACCTCAATCATATGGCAAACGGCACACCTAAGTCCAAATGTTGAACGGTCTGCGGTTTTTTCACAAACTCACTAAAAGCCCGTTTTATTGGCTCTGAAAGCCCAAAAACTGATCTAGGCGCTGACTCGGTCGGCGGCCAATTTGGCCCCAACCTTGCCGATTCGCTCAATGCGCTTAAGAAGCGCCTCGCGAGCTCGCTCGGCTTCGGCAGTCAGGCCGGTCAAGTCGGCAAGCTTCCAGTGGCGCAAAACTACGGGCACCAAAATTTGGTCGTGGTGAATTAACAAATCATAAACCCCGAGTCGGGCTATTTCTCGCGACAGTCGCTCAAAATCAGGGATGCCAGTGCCTGGCATTGCAAACGTTCGAACTGCACGCTCGATACCGATCACCATATTTGATGGATCAACTTCAATCGCCGCAGTCGCCAAATCTCGATAAAACAAATAGTGCAGATTCTCGTCGTTACCAACACGCGACATAATCGCTTCGCCAACTTTGTCAGTCATCAATTTGCCTGTGTTGCGGTGAGCAATTCGCGTTGCAAGCTCTTGCATACTCAAATATGCCAGCGCCTCATAGAGATCGAGCGGAGCAGGCACCTGACCACCACGAACTTGCTGCATTCGCGCCCGTTCAAGATCAACAGGATCAATCGCGCGAGTCACCGTCAAATAGTCGCGAATGACAATCGAATGTCGACCCTCTTCGGCAGTCCAATTGCGACCCCACTCGCCATAGGCGCCATCGTTGCCAAACAATTGATCGATGTCGCGAAAGTAATAAGGCAAATTATCTTCAGTCAACAAATTTACGAATAACGAACCGCGCACCGCATCAGACATCACATCGTTGCCAACACCGAAGTCTGAGTCGTTCTCTGACCATGGCTTGCCTGGTTCAAAATCTTTTCCGCGACTGTACGGAACCATCTCATGCGGAAACCACTCTTTAGCCACACCGAGATGTCGATTTAAAAGTTCACCCGCAACCGGTTCAATCTCTCGAAGAAGTCCGCGCTCATCCATGACTAAACCCTAACTCAACAACCGATCAACAAGTCGTTGCAATGGCGTGTGATAATCGTCAAGCAATGTCAGGTCACCCTCACGCATTTTTGAATTCTCCAACACCGAGTTTGCTGGGCGCTCGGCCGGGCGTTGCGGACGCAGATCGGCAGTTGACGTCGACAACACTCGACTTGGGTCTAGCCCTGCAGCGATTAATACATCTTGTGCGAAACCGAACCAACTGGTGAAACCCTGATTCGTGACGTGCCAAATTCCGATTCGCTGATTCACTGCAAAGTCAACAATCACAGGTGCGACATCGCTCGTAAATGTCGGCGAACCGATTTGATCATCCACGAATGTCAATGTCGGACTGGTTGACGCAAGGCGCAAAATAGTTTTGACCATGTTCGCGCCGTGTTCGCCGCAAACCCATGAGACGCGCACGACTGCATCTTGAGTTAGATCTAGTTCTCGCTCGCCCGCCAACTTGCTCGCACCATATACCGACTTTGGATTCGGCACGTCGCTCTCGAGATACGGGGTTGGCTTTGTGCCGTCAAAGACATAATCAGTCGATATATATATGACTCGCGCTCCAGACTTGCGGGCTGCAGCAACTACGTTTGCCGTTCCGTCGCGATTTACACGCATTGCTTTTTGCGGATCTGACTCGCAGGCATCAACAGCGGTCCACGCGGCAGCATGAATTATCGCTTGGGCGTTTGTTTGACCAACGACTAGATCGACTTGAGATTTGTCTGTGATGTCTAGGTCGGCGTGACTCGTTGCGAAAACTTCGTGGCCAGACCTTTGCACCGCCAAAACCAAATCAGTGCCCAATTGGCCTGCAGCACCAGTGATGAGAATCTTCACTATTTTTTGGCTTTCAGCGGCTCCCACCACCAGCGGTTATCGCGATACCA
>CANKZL010000035.1 GCA_947488385.1 Acidimicrobiaceae bacterium
GTTCAGCGTCACGCCGAGCGAAGCATTTAGTGAAACTATTGAAATCTCGGCCCGCAAGCCCGAGTGGCTTCGCCCACATGTCAGCCACGGTGCCGAAGTCTTGGCAACTAAAAAAACTTTGCGTGATTTGAATCTCGTTACAGTTTGCGAAGAAGCCGGCTGTCCGAATCTTTCAGAGTGTTGGGCCGATGGCACAGCCACGATGATGGTGCTTGGTGAGCGATGCACTCGAGCCTGCGGTTTTTGTTTGATCGACACTCGTAAACCACTTGCACCTGATTTGAACGAACCCGTTCGCGTTGCTCAAGCAGTGCAAAAAATGAAACTCGAACACGCTGTATTAACGATGGTTGCACGTGACGATCTCGCCGACGGTGGCATGAGCCACGTCGCACAATGCATTCGCGAAATTCGCAATATCTCGCCGCTAACTCGTGTCGAGACTCTGATTTCTGACGCCAAAGGCACAGATGCGCTCGAAGTTTTGTTTAACGAACGTCCAGATGTTTTGAATCACAACATCGAAACTGTCGCGCGCTTACAACGACAAGTTCGTCCGTCGGCGGGCTACGCACGAAGTCTTTCAGTGTTGGCACGTGCTCAGGCCGCTGGTCTTGTTACAAAGTCTGGTTTTATGTTGGGGTTGGGCGAGCGACAAGCAGAGGTTGAAGCCACGTTGATCGACCTCGCCGCAGTTGGCGTGCAAATTGTCACAATCGGCCAATATTTGCGCCCGTCGGCCGAACACCTACCCGTTGTGCGCTGGGCTGATCCTGCCGAGTTCGATTTTTACAAACAGTTCGGCGAAAGTCTCGGCATCAAGCACGTCGAGGCGAGTCCGTTGACGCGTTCTAGTTACCATGCAAAGCATGCTGCAGAGCAAACAAACGACAAATCAGTTTCGGTGCAACTCGTGAGCGTGCGATGACAAATCTCACTGCGCGAAAAATTTTGCAGATCATCACGTCGCAATCAACCGTTGAAGGCGGCGGATTCAAAGTTCGTCGACCATTTCCAACGCAACATGTCGATCACATCGATCCGTTTTTGTTGCTCGACGAGATGGGTCCGGCTGATTATGCGCCGCACAAAGCAGTTGGTGCGCCGTCGCATCCGCATCGCGGTTTTGAAACTGTCACATATTTATTGTCGGGCGCAATGGTGCACGAAGATTCGATCGGCACGCGCGCAGTAATCAAACCTGGTGGTGTGCAGTGGATGACCGCAGGCTCAGGCGTGATTCACAGCGAACTTCCAACCGACGACATGATGGCTCTTGGTGGTCGCATGCACGGCTTTCAATTGTGGGTCAATCTTTCTGCAGATCGCAAAATGATTCCGCCGCGTTATCAGGGCTATGACGCCAACGAACTTGCTCAAACACGTCTTCCAAATGGCGGACTGTTAAAAGTTGTTGCGGGCACTGTTCTCGGCGTAACTGGTCCGGTTGAAACAACAAGTCCGATGACATACGCACATGCAGCAATGCAAGCAAACGAAACCATCGAATGGATTCCCGATGCGTCGCACACGGCACTCGTGCACGTCTTCGACGGCGAAGTCACTGTGAACGATCAAAAAGTTGTCAGCGGTCAAATGGTTGTCTTTGAGCGAAGCACCGGCACGGTAAAGATCTCAACTGATGTTGCCAATGCCGAGAGTGCGCAGGTGTTAATTCTTGGTGGTGCGCCGTTGAACGAACCAGTCGTGCGTTATGGTCCTTTCGTAATGAACACTCGTCAAGAAATCGTTGATGCAGTCAACGATTATCAGAATGGTGTGTTGGTGCGATGAGCAACAGTCTGACTTCTGGCGCACTTTATGCATCACGTTTGGCGCGTGTGCGTCAAGAGATGCAGCGACGTTCAATCGATGCTGCGCTACTCAGTGTCGGTCACGACTTGCCGTATCTAACTGGCTACTACGCGATGCCGCTTGAGCGTTTGACGATGCTCGTGGTGACGCAAGATTCAGTGGCCACATTGATCGTGCCGCGACTCGAAGCGCCGCGCGTTACACCGTTTGATGATGTGTTTCGCGTTGTGCCGTGGGGTGAAACAGAAAATCCTGTCGAAATTGTGGCGAAACATCTCGGCGGCGCAAAGTGCATCGCAGTCGGCGATCAAATGTGGGCCAGATTCCTCGTCGAATTAATGGGGTTCGTTTCTGGAGCATGTTTTGTTCGCGCAGTCGATGTCGTGGGGCCATTGCGCATGGTCAAAGATGCAGCCGAGATCGCCGCGTTGCAGGCCGCAGGCGCCGCAGCAGATCGTGTGGCCGTGCAGTTGCAGGCTGGCAACATTCCACTTGTTGGTCGCACTGAAGCACAAGTCTCTGCCGACATTTCGGCTCGGCTCATCGCTGAAGGTCACGACGTCGTGAATTTTGCAATTGTTGCCGCCGGCGAAAATGCTGCGAGCCCACACCATCACGCCGGGCCGCGAGTAATCAACAAAGACGAAATCGTATTGTGCGACTTCGGTGGCACGATGAACGGCTATTGCAGCGACATCACACGGTGTGTATTTGTCGGTACTCCTTCACGAAAAATCACGAGCGCATATTCGGTGTTGCATGCATCGCACGCTGCTGGCGTGAAAGCCGGTGTTGTCGGTGCGACATGCGAATCAGTCGACGCTGCGGCACGAAAAGTTATCGATGATGCAGGTTTCGGAGATTTCTTCATTCATCGCACGGGTCACGGCATCGGCATGGAAGCCCACGAAGATCCATATATGGTCAGCGGCAACAAGTTGCCGATTGCCGCAGGTCATGCGTTCAGTGTCGAACCGGGCATCTACCTGCCAGGCAAGTGGGGCATGCGCCTCGAAGACATTGTTGTCGCCACCGATGCTGGTCCGATTGCAATGACCAACGTTGATCACTCGTTAGTCGTAATTAATTAATGCGTCTCGACGCTGCAACATTTTTACTGCAGTGGGCAAGTGGTGGCCTTGCTTTTTTGTGGTTCACGCTTCGACGCAATGAAATTTCACTCGGTTACTCAAAGTTGTTGCGCGCGGTTTACGGATCGCTGGCTTTGCTTGGTGTTGCCGCGGGGTTTTACTTCGATCAAGTTTTAATCCGTGAGATTGCTGGTTGCATTGTTGCGCTGATCGCGTTCACAACTTTTGCCAAAAAGTCGGCAAGGTTTGATCTTGTCGCCGTTGCAATCGGTGCTTTAGGTTTGATTGCAGCAGTTTTCGCAAATGGCGATGCTGGGCTCGTCGATTTGCTGCGTGTTTTGGTTGGCGCAGCGTTTCTGGGCGCTATCACCGACTTGATGTTGCTTGGTCACTGGTATCTCGTGCAGCCGGGCATGACTCGAAAACTTCTCAACGAGTTGACGAATGCAGTTTTGGTGTTGTGGCCCCTTGAAATTTTGGTGATGATTTTGCCGACCGGAATGCTCAGCGTGCTCAACGGAACCATCGACGATGGCTGGGACGGAATTCTCGGGTGGTTCTGGTTGGGTTGCGCTGCGATGACGGGCATCTTGGCGATCTTCACGCGCGCCGCACTAAAAGAGCGAAGCTATTCGGCCGTGATGGCTGCAACGGGTCTGAGTTATTTGGCGATTCTCACAGCGTTCGGCACAGATCTCGTAGCGCGCGCACTCCTCGCGCTCTAGTTCGCGCGGTTTACTGCGCGGTGAGGGGCCAGGGGTTGGTGCGTTCGATGGAGAGCGCGAGGTCGAGAAGAAGTGGCTCTTCGAAGTGGCGAGCCATGATTTGCATGCCGACTGGCAGGCCGTCGAGCAGACCAACTGGCACTGAGATGCCTGGGTTGCCATAAATATTTGCCGGAATTGTCAGCACTCCGTTGTTGCCTGCACCTCCGACGACGCCACCGAATGTGTCGGGCAGTGGACCCTCGGCTTTGAACGCAATATCTGGGTTGCTCGCCGTGATAATCAAATCAACTTCGCTAAAAATTTCTGCCATGCGATTGTTGAGTGCGATTCTGCGTTGTTCGAATTTGCCGCGGGCTTCAACGCCATACAAGTTTGATGTTCGTGTAACACCGAAACGAATTTCTGGCGTCAGTTGATCGGCGCACGCCGGCCATTGATCACCAAGTTGAAATTCAATCGCCGCCATGCCGGTCACAGACCATGCAGCACCAAGTCGCGGCAACGAAACATCAATCGAGTCGCGACGCTTCAAACCAGTTGCAGCAATCAGACCTTCGGCTGCTTGTTCAATAATTTGCCACATCGCTGGCGACACAACTCCGCCACCGAAGTTAGGCACAACAGCCACACGCAAACCTTGCGTCGGGATAGTTCCGAGTCCGGCTTCCCATCCAGAAACTCGCGGCAAACTCAGCGGGTCATGAGCCTCATGACCGTTGGCAACATCAAACCAGCGCGCAGTGTCGCGCACACTTCGTGCGAGACAACCGGTGACAGTTGTTAAATTTCCGTTCGACGCACCAGGCCCACGCGGAATGCGACCGAAAGTTGCTTTCAATCCGACAAGACCACTGAACCCCGCAGGAATTCGAATTGATCCGCCGCCGTCTCCACCAGTTGCAATCGAAACAAGTCCGCCGGCGACTGCTGCAGCACTGCCACCCGAAGAACCACCAGGTGTGTGGCCATGTTTCCACGGATTATGTGTCGCGCCGTGCAAAATTGTCCGCGTCACATTCACGCCGCCGAATTCGCTGGCGGTCGTTTGACCAACTTTTACAGCGCCACCAATGCGACAGATTCGGTTCACTTGTGTGTCGGTTGTTTTTGCGATTCGATCTTTGAACACCATGCTTGCTTCGGTGTCGGGCCAACCTGAAACCGAATCGAGTTCTTTCACACCAAACGGCACACCACCAAACGGCAATGAAACATCGGCGTTCTTCGCGTCGCGTTCGGCCGATTCACGATCCAGAAAACAGAACGCATTCAGGTCGCTCTTTTCAATTGCTGCGTATGTCGCACTCAATTCTTCGAGAGGCGAGTGATCGCCGCGTCGAAATGCCTCGACAAGTGAAGCGCAGTCGCCGCGCCATGGTGAATCAGCCATACAGCAAAACTAGTCGCCATTGCGTTGCAAGTTATTAGAGTGGCACGGTGGATTCACGCAGTTTTCTTGGACTAAACCGAGTCGGCGACACATCAAGATTCGAGATGCCAGTAGACATCCGCATTTCGACGGGTGGCATGTTTTTGTTTGGTGGCGCGGGGCTTGGGGCTTGTATCAGCGCTCTCGAAACTGTTTCGCAGCGCAACCTCGTCTGGGCCACTGCGCAATATTTGTCGTTCGCCAAAACAAACGAAGTCGTAACGATTGACGTCACGCTCGTTGTCAACGGTCCACAAATTACGCAAGGTCGCGCAGTCGCTCGTGTTGGTGATCGCGAAATTCTCACTGTCAATGCTGCACTTGGTGATCGTAAGTTCGAATCAACAGGTCAATTTGCCACGATGCCGAAAGTTTCTTCGCCTGAAGAGACTCCGTCGCGACAACACATTCGCGACTCACCCGGCACGATTCACGAGTCGTTGCAACAACGTGTTGTAAAGGGTCGCACTATGGAGCAACTCGATGGTTCACTCAGCGATGGCAACGTCGTTATGTGGGCGCACATTCCCGCGATGATCGAAGACGTCGACGCAACTGCGCTCGGCATTCTCGGCGACTTCGTGCCGATGGCGATCGGTCAAGCCTTGGGTTTGGCTGCGGGTGGCAACAGCCTCGACAACACAATCCGCATTGTCAAACTCGTGCCAACAAAATGGGTCTTGCTCGACATACAAATTGACGCGGTCGCGCGCGGTTTTGGACACGGGCGAGTGAACATGTTCGCTGAAGATGGCACCTTGATGGCGACCGCCAGTCAGAGTTGCAAAGCACGAAAGTGGAAGACTTAACGCATGCAACAACGCCCCGGAATGACAGTGCCGTTGCCCGGCCACTTGCACGCCCAACGCGATAATTACAAGAAACTTGCGGATCTTGGCTACACCGACATTTGGTCAGCAGAAGCCGATGGCGCCGATGCTTTCACTCCGTTAGCGATGGCCGCAGCTTGGGAGCCGCGATTGCGACTCGGCACTGCGATTGTTCCGGCGTATACGCGTTCACCGGCGTTGATGGCCCAAAGTGTTGCGACGATGGCTGATGCGGCGCCCGGCAGATTTGCAATCGGCATCGGCTCGTCGAGCAACGTAATTGTCGAAAAGTGGAATGCAATTCCGTTTGTTGAGCCGTATAAAAAAGTTCGTGATGTCGTGAGATTTTTGCAAGATGCGATGACTGGCGAGAAGATCACCAAGCAATACGACACTTTCAACATTGACGGGTTTCGCCTCGGTATTCGTCCTGAAGTAAAACCACAAATTTTGGTCGCCGCGCTACGAGAAGGCATGTTGAAACTTGCTGGTCGTGAAGCAGACGGTGCAATCATCAACTGGTTGTCGGCTGATGACGTAACTAAAGTCGCCGCAGTAGTAAACGAAGCAGCGAAGAAATCGCAGAACCCAGGTGAACGCGAGATTGTTGCGCGAATTTTTGTTTGCCCAAGCGAAAACGCCGACTTGGTTCGCGAATCAGCAAAGCGTTTGATCGCGGCTTATTTAACGGTGCCTGTTTACGCTGAGTTTCACAAGTGGCTCGGTCGCGGTGAAATGTTGCAACCAATGTGGGATCTCTGGAAGGCGGGCGACCGCAAAGGTGCGCTTGCTGCAATTCCAAACGAAGTTGTTGATCAACTCTTTGTGCATGGCAGTGCCGAAAAGTGTCGGGCAACTATCAAGAAGTATTTCGACAACGGTGTCACGACATCATCACTGGCGATCGTTGCATTTGATCCAGAAGTTAACTTTTGGCAATGTGCCGAGACGCTCTCGCCGAGCGCCAGTTAACACATGTCTGTAAGCGAAACTGATTCAGAGGTCTCTGCTCGTCTCGAGTTTGAACAAGCACAACGCAGTGAAGGCTGGAAGCTACTTCGCGGTTTACTTCGTGATCAGCGCCGCAACTTATTAATCGGTGGCCTCATTGGCATCTCGTGGGCGGCGTTCAAAGTTGCAATTCCGCAAGTCACAAAGTTTGCGATCAACGATGGCATCGAAAAGAACGGACCGTTGCTGAAGTGGGCGTTGATCATCACGGGGCTCGGTGTTCTCACGGGCATTCTTTCTGGGTTTCGCCGTTACGTCGCGTTTCGCGAAAGCCGTTGGGCAGAAACAC
>CANKZL010000036.1 GCA_947488385.1 Acidimicrobiaceae bacterium
TGTCGCAAACTTTTTCGGTGGCTTCGGGTGTGATGTCGCGAACTGCTGGCCCCGTGCCACCAGTTGTAACGATTAGACAGCACTTTTCGATGTCGGCAAGTTCTCGCAATGTTGCAGTCACGAGATCAATTTCGTCAGCGATCACACGTGCGACTGGCTGCCACGATGATGAGAGATGTTTCGTGAAGTATTCGTGAATTGCCGGGCCACCAAGATCTTGATACACGCCAGCCGAAGCCCGGTCTGAAACTGTGACGATGCCGATCTTGGCTTCTGTTGAGTTTTGTTCAGACATCAACGTTTACCAGAACAGATTTTGTGGATCGTTGTATTTTTTGCCAAAGGAAAGTTTGCGAACAATTGACTTGTAGATCTGTCGACACCCAAATCGAAAGCCGGTGAGCGAACGTGCCGTAAACGAGACAGATTGAAGCCGTTCAATTGATGCACGAAATGCGCGGAGCATCGCGGTTTCAGTTGCGCTCAAGATCAGCGGCTCGATGCTGGCAGGAAACGTACGAGTGGCGAAGTTAAAAGTCGAGTAATCCATTTGATAAACGGCTTGCAGACGGTTTGCGGTGTGTTGGTCGCAGACTTGTTCGAGTTTGATGCCAAAGCCGACATTGTGCCGCTCAAGCGCAAGCGAAGTGCCGGCACGACGGTTAACTTCGTCGACGAGTTTTTGCATCTCTTCTGGATTTTCAACTTGAGCAGTCATGTTGTAGTTGAACTTGTCTGGGTGCACGATGTGCGACTGCGGCAAGAAGTGATGATCGTCCATGAACTCATTGGTGCGCTCAGTGATCATTTTTGCAAACAGTGCAAAGCTCTCGGTGATGTTGACGCGACCGTCAACTATTTGATCTTGGCAAAGTTCGATCGCCCGATCTGGTGTGCCTGGCGCACGCGAAAAGATTCTGTTCTCCCAAGCTGAGTAGGCGCGGGCTAGCGGGTCGCGGGTCGCATAGACACGAAGCCACTCAGGTGAATGCAAGATCTCGTCTATTTGCTTTGCCGTCATATCGATCAATTTTGTTAAGCCGTTGACGCCAAGTTCGTGAACTGTTTGCGATTTTGCCATGTGTGGGCTGATCAAACGGTCTAGACGCGACTGGTCGTAACTGCCGCTGGCTTTAGCCAACAACATTTTGATGCTGCTACATGCAACCTTCGTAGTTGGGCAATACATGATCTTGAGTTTTGGTGCGACGAGCAAAAACCCAGCGTGGGGTTTCAGCAGAAAGTCTTTTTCGCTGACCACTTTTAATGCGTCACTTTCATGCGCCGACTCTGACCAGCAGTTTGGCCATGATCATTGCGACCGATTGTTGAAGTGATTCGCTATTTGCGCCGACCACGACATCTGGAGAAACGGGCGCTTCATAGGGGCTGTCAACACCGCTTAGCCCCGTCATGCCTCCGCTGCGAACTTTGGCATACAAACCTTTTGTGTCCCGTCGTTCGCACTCGTCTAGTGGTGTGGCGACGTGAACCTCGATGAACTTCATGTTTCGGTCTTCGTGAATTTTGCGAGCGTGAGCGCGCGAAGCGATGAACGGCGAGATGATCGGCACAACCGCGACAAGTCCAGAATCCGCAAACAGACATGCAACTTCTGCCATTCGGCGAATGTTCTCAGCACGATCTTCGTCGGTGAAGCCGAGATCGGCATTCAACCCATGGCGAACATTGTCGGCGTCCAAAATGTAGGCGAGGCGACTTGTATTCAAGAGTTCACGAGCAAGTTCGTTAGCAATCGTCGATTTTCCTGAGCCAGATAAACCAGTCAGCCAAACAGTCGCCCCAGATAGCCCGTGCTTGTTCCAGCGTTGCGCGCGAGTGACGCCAGGTTCGTGCCAGACAGGTTGGTTCATCTTGTTGCTACTTCTGCTTTCTAGTTTATGATCTTGGCGACAGCAGCATGCCAGCGGCAGCCGTCTGGCCAGAAGATTCATCTACAAGAATAAACGAGCCCGTAGTGCGGTTTTGATGGTAGTCGTCAAAAAATAGTGGGCTAGTCGTGTGCAAAGTTACGCGACCAATCTCATTAAATTTCAGTTCTTTGATTTCTGTCTCGCGATGCAAGTTTGAAATATCAAGTCGGTAGAGAACATTTGAAACTTTTCCGCGCGCAAGTTTCGTTGTGTGCTTGACCGTATAAATTTTGTCAAGTTGCAACGGTGCGGCGTCATCCATCCAACAAAGCATTGCTTCAAGTTCTTGCGAGGCGCGAGGACGATTGTTTGGTCGGCATAACATGTCGCCTCGTGTGATCGACAAATCATCGGCAAGCAAAATAGTTACCGCTTGACCGGGTTCTGCTTGGGTCACTGCGCCATTTGGCGAGTCGATGCCGGTGATCGTGCTGGTCAGGCCCGAGGGCAGAACCATGACGTCGTCGCCGACTCGCAACACGCCGCCAGCAACTCGGCCCGCGTAGCCGCGATAGTCGGGGTTGTCGGCACGTTGCGGACGAATCACAAATTGCACCGGAAACCGCGTGTCGATGCGGTTGTCGTCACTTGCGGTGTAGACGTTTTCAAGATGATGCAACAGGGTCGAGCCTTCAAACCATGGCATGTTTGCTGAACGACTAACGACATTGTCACCAGCGAGTGCGCTAATCGGCAAGAAAGTTACATCGCGCAAGTCGAGACGAGAAGCAAATGTCTCGAATTCATCGCGAATTTTGTTAAAAACTTCTGCGTCGTAGTCGACAAGATCCATTTTGTTGACGCAGATCACGAGGTGGGGCACACCGAGTAGTGACACGAGCAAACTGTGGCGGCGTGTTTGTTCTACAACACCAGTGCGCGCGTCAACCAGAACAATAGCCAGATCAGCATTTGATGCTCCGGTGATCATGTTGCGCGTGTATTGAATATGACCTGGGCAGTCGGCGATTATGAAACTGCGTTTAGGTGTCGCAAAATATCGATACGCGACGTCAATCGTGATGCCTTGTTCGCGTTCGGCACGAAGGCCGTCGGTCAATAGCGACAAGTCAACATAATCGTCGCCTCGACGCTTGCTGACGGCTTCAATATGTTCAAGTTGATCTTCGAAGATGCTCTTCGAATCGTAAAGAAGGCGACCAATCAGAGTTGACTTGCCGTCATCGACTGAGCCGACGGTTGCAAAATGCAGACGCTCCATTAGAAGTAGCCCAACTTTTTGCGGTCTTCCATGCCGGCTTCTGAAATTCGGTCATCGGCGCGGGTAGCACCACGTTCGGTGATTCGCGCGACCGATGTTTCGGCAATTACCTGCTCAATAGTTGTCGCTGATGATTCGATTGCTGCCGTGCAGGTTGCGTCACCAACAGTGCGAAAGCGAACGAGTTCTTCGCTCACGGTTTCGCCATCCTCGGGTTTCATGAACGGAGAGACCGCCATCCACATGTTGTCTCGGCGAAAAACTTGACGACGATGTGCGTAGTAAATGCTCGGTAGATCAATGTTGTAGTCGGCGACAAATTGCCAGATATCTAGTTCGGTCCAGTTCGAGATGGGGAAAATTCGAAAGTGTTCGCCGGGTTTGTGGCGACCGTTATATATTCCCCAAAGTTCTGGCCGCTGAGTTTTTGGATCCCACTGGCCGAATGCGTCACGGTGCGAATACACGCGTTCTTTGGCACGGGCTCGTTCTTCGTCGCGACGAGCACCACCAAACACGGCATCAAATTTGTGTTCTTTGATCGAATCAAGCAGCGTCACGGTTTGTAACGGGTTGCGGCTGGCGCGTGGGCCTGTTGCGTCTTGCATGCGTCCTGCGTCAATTGATGCTTGTACCGAGCCGACAATCAGTTGCACGTCTAGGTCACGAACTGCGCGGTCACGAAACTCAATTACTTCGGCAAAGTTGTGGCCTGTGTCGATGTGCATCACCGGAAACGGCACTCGTGCTGGGCTGAATGCTCGCACGGCAAGGTGCAACATTACGACTGAGTCTTTGCCACCAGAGAACAGCATGGCTGGTCGCTCGAATTCGGCGGCGACTTCGCGGATGATTGTTACCGACTCATCAATCAGGCTGCGCAATGCTGATTTCACCCTATTAAGACTAGGGCTTTTGGCATTGTGTAAGTGTCACAGCGCAGATGCCCTTTTGCGAATAGTTCTGGCAATTAGTCTGACATCGAAGGAAACCTGTGGCGCGACTTACAAAAACAAGTTCAAACGAAGAGATCTTGGCGGTGCTCAACGAGACGGCTGAAGCGGTCAGCGTCGTTTTGCGTGAGAACAAAGATTGGTCGCTGTCAGGTTTGCGCGACACACAATATTCAGTCGATTTGCGAGCTGATTCTGCAGCGCTAGAAGTTCTGCACGGTGCGGGTGTCGCGGTTCTGTCCGAAGAAAGCGAAATCACTGGCGTGTTCGGTGACGATGATTTATGCGTAGTGATGGATCCGCTTGATGGTTCGACGAACGCCAGTCGCGGTGTTCAGTGGTTCGCAACTGCGTTGTGCGCGATTGACAAAAACGGCATGCGCGCAGGACTCGTTGTTAATCAAGCAAACGGCATCGATCGTTATTGGGCCACAACTGGTGGCGGTGCGTTTCACAATGGCGTGGCGATGCGACCAAGTGCTTGTGTTGATTTGAGCGAAGCAGTTGTTGGTGTTTCGGGAATTCCAAAACAGCGTCCCAAGTGGGGGCAGTTTCGCGCGCTTGGTGCGGCAGCGCTAGATATTTGTTTAGTGGCTGATGGCGTGATCGATGCTTGGATCGATTTCAATACGCACGGCGTTTGGGACTACCTAGCTAGCGCGTTGATTTGCCAAGAGGCGGGTGCGCAGATCGCTGAGCATCAAGATCGCAGTTTGGTTGTGCATCAGCACGGTCAGCGACGCACGCCGATTGTGGCGGCGACGCCTGAGTTGCTAGTTAGCGTTCGCCAAGTACGCGCTCAACAATAAATTCAGCTAGCAACTTGTTGCCATTTTTGTTTAAATGATCGTTGTCGCCGTAGTAGAGAGTGTTTTCTGAAGAAGCCACGCACCAATCTGAGATTTGATTGTTGCAAACGAGGTCGGAAGCAAAAACAGCGTTTGTGAGGTTGCTAGTTGCGCGATCAAGTTCGCCAAACGTACGTTGCGTGCGAGCGAGAAAGTCTTCGTATGGAATGTCGAGTTTACGATGCCAGCTTTCGCCACGGTCAATAAAGACTTTGGCGTATGTAATTGGGTCCCACCCCAACTCGGGCAACGGGTAGACAAGATGCACACGTTTGCCGGTTGACTCGAGTCGCTCAATTGTCAGTTTGACTTGGTCGCCAAGGTAGTTGATTCGCTCTTCGGTTGATTTGAACGAGGTGTTTGGTGCAGTGAACTCAACTTCGTATCCTTCTTCGCGGTAACCCTTGAAGTTGGTGAATCTCGTTCCTTCAATGTAAAAAGTCCAGCGCGCAAACAGAATCACGTCGGTAATCTTTGACTCGCCGAGAACTAAGTCAATTATCTGATTGAATTCGGTGCAGTTGAATTTCTCTACTGGGTCCATGATGATGTCTGAGACAGGTGGGCACCCTGCTTTGACAAAACTCATTCCACTTACGTTTCGTTCTAATAGTTTGCTTGAAAGCGAATCTTTTAGGGCTCCGGCGTGTGAATCACCGAGCAATACGACTTCTCCCATACTGCCAACAAGTTGATTTGAGCCAATTATGCAGCCACTAATTGGTGCTTCAAAGTCGACTTCTTCACAATTGTCTCGGAACTCAGGAACTTCAGCTTGCGCCTCGAGCATTGCGAGTTCTTTGCTTGAGGTTTTGCCGAAGGCAGTTAGTTGTCCAGCGACTCCGATCGTGACGAGGGCAACGAAGCCGATGCTTGCAACTAAGGCAACTGTTCGGGTTTTCGTGCGTACGAAGTCTCGGAATGGTGTTTCGGCGAATCGCCACATTAGATATGCGAGCACAAACGTTGCCAGCATCGCCACAAAAACTTCGGGGTTGGCTAGTTCGGTTCCTTTTTTGACTCGCCAAATTGCGAGAATCGGGAAGTGCCAAAGGTAGAGCCCGTAGCTCAGTTTGCCGATATCGGTAAATAAGCGTTTGCTGAGAATCTTCGACGTAACACTTGATTGTCGACCAAACGCAATTACAAGCGACGTTCCAACAACTGGCAACAAAGTCATAAAACCTGGGTGATACGTGTTCTTGTCTCCGACCACTATTGAAACCAAAATCAAGACAAGACCTAAATTTGTTGCAGCTTTTTGCAGGTGTTGTCGAGTTTGTGATTGGCCAAGTCGTTTGAACTCGTATAGAGCGACGAGGGCACCCGCCATTAGCTCCCAAGCGCGATATGGCAGTAGGAAGAAAGCGCCGACGCTTGATGTGCCGAGTCTGGTGATGGCTGCCAAGAAGCTTACGACAAAAACTGCACTGGCAATCGTGATCAGAACGTTTGTCGACCTTCTGATCTTGGTAAACACAAACAAAAACGGAAACAAAAAGTAGAACTGTTCTTCTACAGCCAAACTCCAAGTATGCATCAGCGGGCTTGTTTCGAGGGATTGATCCCAATAACCCGAGTTTTGCCAAAGATAGAAATTTTGGAAGAAAACTTGAGTTGCAGTGAAACTCGAGAAAAATGGTTTGAGCTGTGACGGTGTCATAATCAAAAACGCAATCAACGCAGTAGACAACGAGACAACGGCAATCGCAGGAAATAATCGCCTGATGCGTCGATGATAGAAATTACGGAGTAGTTGCAAGCCAGTTTTCTCGCTGGTCGCAAGTTGCATTGTGATCAAATAGCCCGAAATCACAAAAAACACATCTACGCCAAAGAAGCCACCTGCAAATTCGTTGATACCAGCGTGAAACAACAAAACTGGAATGATCGCAACAGCTCGAAGTCCGTCAACTTCGGGACGAAACTGCGACAACACTTTCTGTTCAGACACTGTTCATTAAGTTTAGATGAACTGCATTGTCTAGAATCGTCGCGTGAAGCGTAAAGAGCGAAAGGCATATAGCCCTGTTGGGTTTTTAGAGAGATTTGTGGCCGTTGAGGTGCGGGCGGCGGGTTTGATTTTTGGTGCGGCGATTCTTGGCGTATTGCTGGCCACATTTGGTGATTTTTATCTGCACAATAGTTTCACTGAGTTTATTAGCGAAGTCGCAA